>JAYUKK010000095.1:0-15550 GCA_043764515.1 Microbacterium sp. | reverse complement strand
TGCCCGCCCGACGGAAGACGTTGCCGATCTCGGGCACCGAGCACTGGCCGCAGTAGGCGAGCCAGGCCCCGGTGTCGAAGTTGGCATGATCCATCTTCTCGGAGGGCTGCATGTCGATCACGAGCACCGGCGTGTTCGACCGTTGCGCGATCGGCAACACCATTGACGACGTCAGGTACGTCGTGACGAACATCACGATGAGGTCGCAGTCGCCGGTTCTCAGCTTTTCTGCGGCTACGGCACCCTCCTGTGCATTAGAAATAAAGCCAGCATCAATGACTTCAGCGTCCATCGCCTGGAAACGCTCCGAGACATACCGAGCGCTCTCCTGCAATTGAGGCAGCAGGTTGGGGAACTGGGGCCAGTAGGTTCCCAGACCGCCGGCGACGAGGCCGATGCGCGTCTTGCGCCGAACCTTCGGGCTCAACAGTGTCGAAATGTCAGTCATCAGGCTCCCCATCCAGCTTGGGTGCCGCCGACTCGTTCGGCGACGATGCGATCACGGTATCCACTAGCCGCGTACGCAGCCATCGGGTCAGACGGAAGGCCGCGCGACTCGCGCCAGGCGGCGAGGTCGGGGCGAACATCCGTGTAGAAGGCGTCCATCAGGATGCCGTTCGCCGTCAGCACGTCGTTGGCGCGCTGGGCGGCGTCGAGGGCCTCGCGATCGATGAGCAAGGCCCGCGCCGTCATCTCTTGCACGTTGAGCACGCTGCGGATCTGGCCCGGAATCTTCTCTTCGATGTTGTGGCACTGGTCGAGCATGAAGCCGACATCGCTGCCCTCGTCATAGCCGCCACCGCGAACCACCTCGACCATGATGCGGAAGAGCTGGAACGGGTCGGCCGCCCCGACGATGAGGTCATCGTCGGCGTAGAAGCGCGAGTTGAAGTCGAACGAGCCGAGCTTTCCGAGACGCTGCAGCTGCATGACGATGAACTCGATGTTGGTGCCCGGCGCGTGGTGCCCGGTGTCGAGGCACACCATCGCACGGTCTCCCAACGCGGCGACCTGCGCGTACGCCGTTCCCC
The DNA here is from genome assembly GCA_043764515.1 of Microbacterium sp. Classification (GTDB taxonomy): domain Bacteria; phylum Actinomycetota; class Actinomycetes; order Actinomycetales; family Microbacteriaceae; genus Microcella. The sequence continues at coordinate 14,519 of JAYUKK010000095.1, read as the reverse complement.
AGTCGGGAACATCGGTGTGGTAGAACGCGGGCTCGAAGAACTTGTACTCGAGCACGAGGCGCTGGTCGTCACCGATGCGCTCGTAGATCGTCGCGAGGCTCTCGGCGAGGGCGTCTTGCCGACGCCGCATGTCGTCTTGGCCCGGGTAGTTCGTGCCATCGGCGAGCCAGATCTTGAGGTCGCGCGAGCCCGTCTGGTGCATGATGTCGATGCACTCAACGTGGTGATCGATCGCGCGTTGGCGTGCAGCGAGGTCAGACGCGGCGAGCGATCCGTACTTGTATTCCTCGTCTTGGAACGTGTTCGAGTTGATCGTGCCGAGGGCCACTCCGAGGTTCTCTGCGTGAGTGCGCAGCGCTGCGTAGTCGTCGACCTTGTCCCACGGAATGTGCAGGGCTACCGACGGGGCGAGGCCCGTGTGCGCGTGAACTTGCGCCGCATCCGCGATCTTCTCGAAGGGGTCACGCGGCGTGCCGGGCGTGCCAAAGACGCGAAACCGGGTGCCGGAGTTGCCAAAGGCCCAGCTCGGAAGCTCGATGGCCTGGCGCTCAAGGTGCGGCGCGATCTGGGCAAAGCGGGAAGTCATGAGTTCGTCTTTCGATCGGGGGTGTCGCCACGAGCAGCGCGCTGGGTTTCGAGCTGAAACACGATCGGAAGAACACGCATGCTCTCGTCAGGGCGACCGTGCAATTCAACGAAGAACGGGGCCATCTCTGCCTGCCAACGTGCATTGACATCGGTCTCGGCCATGGCAGCTTGCGCGGCTGCGAAGTCGTCCGTCTCGAGGTAGCCAACCAACAGGCCGTTGTCGTCAAGGAAAAGGGAATAGTTGTGCCACCCGGTCGCCGCAAGGGCGTCGAGCATTTCAGGCCACACGGCCTCGTGACGCTCGCGATACTCATCGAGCCGATCAGGGCGCACCTGCAAGATGAAGCAAATGCGAGTACGTTCGGTGGTCATGAGCAGCTCCGGTGGGCGGGGTCGTGTCGAGGAGGTTGTGCGGGGGTTCGGTTGCAGCCGAACCCCCGCACATAGTGCGACTAGAAGGAGATGTACTCGTACTGGTCGATGTTCTCGGCGTTGAACTCAAGCAGCTCACCGACGATGATCAGGCCGTCTTTGCCGATCGTGTAGGTGCCCAACTTGCCGGCCTCGAATGTCTCGCCCTCGGCACCGGTGATGGTGCCTTCGAGCAGAGCCTTGCCCGCGTAGGCAGCAAGGTAGCCAACCTCCGACGGGTCCCAGAGCGCGAAGCCCTCGACCGTGCCGTCAAGCAGGTATTCCTTCATCTGGCCCGGCAGGCCGAGACCCACGAGTGCAACCTGACCCTTGTACTCCGAGGTCGAGAGGTAGCGAGCCGTGGCCGCGATACCAACCGTCGTGGGCGAGATGATGCCCGCGAGGTTCGGGTACGACTGCAGCAGACCCTGGGCCTCCTGGAACGACTTCGTGTCGTCGTCGTCACCGTAAACGGTGGCAACGAGGTCCCATTCGTACTCGGGGTTGGCCTCGATCTCAGCGATCATCGCCTCGATCCACGCGTTCTGGTTGGGAGCCGCGGCAGTCGCCGAGAGGATGGCGATCTCGCCCGTGCCACCGATTTGGTCGAACAGCTGCTTCAGCTGACCGGCAGCAACGAGCTCGACCGAGACCTGGTTGATGAAGATGTCGCGGCACTCGACGGCCGAGTCTGAGTCGAACGTGATGATCTTCGCCCCACCAGCGCGGGCATCTTCGAGGGCGGGGCAGACCGCGTTCGGGTCGTTGGGCGACACGGCAATGATCTGCGTGCCGTTCTGAACCTCGGTCTGGATGAACGGAATCTGGCTGTCGGCACCGGCGTCGAGCGGTGCGGCTTCGTTGTACACGAAGCCGAGCTCTTCTGCCGCTTCCTTCGCGCCCGAAAGTTCAAGCGTGATGTACGGGTTGTTGAGGTTCTTCGGGATGAAGGTGATCGTGGCACCCTCGCTCGATGCCGAACCCTCTTCAGCGGGGGCCGCAGCGGTGCAACCGGTCAGGGCGATTGCCGCGACGGTGCTGACCGCGGCGAACGTAAGCAGGCGGCGACGAACGCCCCCGCTGTTATTGCGAAGCAACTCCATTGTCATTCCTTCTCTTGGTGGGCGGACGTCGAGTGTTCGACGCCGTGATCTCCCCGGGCAGAGCCCTGGGGAAACGAGCGGCGATTGCGAGCCGTTGCGCGTCGCCGACGAACGGCGTCGACAACGCTCGGGGCAACCACCGAGACGATGAGCAGGGTGCCCGTGATGATGATGAGAACCACATCGGGCACACGCTGCAGGCGAAGGGCGTAATTGATGACGCTGATGATCAGTACGCCGGTAATGGCTCCAACGACCGTTCCCCGGCCGCCGAAGATTGACACGCCACCGAGTAGCACGGCGGCGATCACGGTGAGCTCGAGTCCCGTCGCGCTGTCACTCCGCGCGCTGTAGTACAGCGCCCAATAGACGCCGACAAGCGCCGAAACGAAGCCGCTGGCAACGAAGAGCCAGAACTTAGAGCGAGCCACTTTGATGCCGACGAAAGTCGCGGCGTCTTTCGAGTAGCCGAGCGCGTACAGCCCCCGGCCGAACGGCGTGAGGTGAAGCACGACGGAGAACAGCACGATGAACGCGAGCACGATCAGAATGACCGCCGGAATTCCCGTGGCGCCAAGCTTGAGATTAATGAACTCCGGGAACTCGGGCGGGTACGAACTGCTCGAGACGGAGTTGTCGCCAATGAACACGAGCGTCAGCCCGCGATAGAGCGCGAGTGTTCCAATCGTCACGGCGAGGGATGGCAATCCCACGAACGCGATCAGCACTCCGTTGAGCACTCCCCCGAGGGTGCCAACGACGACAGCCATGGCCACGGCGGGAAGAAACTCCCACCCCGCAAGAGTGAGTGAACCAATCGTCGCGGTGCTCATCCCGACGATGCTCGCGACCGAGAGGTCGATCTCGCCCGTGATGATGATGAGCGTCATCGGAAGCGCGATCATCAGAATCGGCACGGCGTTGAGTAGCAAGTAGCCGACCGTCACTGGGCTCGCGAAGCGGGGCAACGCGAGGCTCGCGATGAGCACGATGAGCAACAGGACGCCGACGAGCACAGCATCCCGACTGCGAAGCCATGTGACGACCGGGTGGGCACGGCGATGCATGCCCGTAGTGGACTCAGTCATTGCGGGCCTCACTCACGCGAAGTCGACGAGCAGTACGAATGCTCGCGAGGCGGTCGATGATGATTGCGGCGAGGATCAGCACGCCGACGACGGCCTGCTGCCAGAACTTGTCGACGCGCAACGCCGTCAACGAGCTGGTGATGGTGGTGAGCAAGAGAGCACCAATCGCAGCACCGACGACGGTGCCGGATCCGCCAAAGATGGCAACACCGCCGACGACGGCCGCTGCGACAACATCCAGTTCAATTCCTGTTCCCGTCGTCGCCCCCACCGAGCTGAAGCGCGATGCGTAGAGCACGCCACCGAGGCCAGCGAGCGCTCCATTGATCAGGAATGCGGTGATGACGCGTCGGCGAACAGGGATGCCGAACAGCGTGGCCGCATTCGGGTCAGACCCGATGGCATAGAAGTCGCGACCGGAGCGCGTGCCGGCCAGCGCGATCGCGAGAATCACGAGAACGACCAGGGCAATGAGCGTGATGATCGGAAACCCGAGAATGGTGTCAACCGACAGGTTGCCAAACTCTTCGGGGCGATCGCCCGAGAAGTATTCGCGGCCTCCGGCCCATGCGTTGTTGATGCCGCGATAGACGTACAGCGTTCCGAGGGTGATGACGAGCGCGGGTACTCCAGCGAGCGTCACGAGCAAGCCGTTGATCGCTCCCAGGAGGGTGCCCAGCAGAATTCCCGCGAGGAAAACGAGCGGAATCGGGATGCCGGGCACCGTCGCAAAGAGTGTTCCGGTCAAGAACCCTGAGAGCCCCAAGATCGAGCCCACAGACAGGTCGACGTTGCGAGTGATGATGACGATGGCCTGACCAACGGCCAGAATCAACACGATCGTGGCGTTGAGTAGCAGGTCTTTCGTGCTTTGCGGGGTCAAGAACCGCGGATTGATGAGAGCGGTGACGATCACGAGGGCGACGAGCGCCACCGCGACCGGTAGCTCTCGCAAACGCAACACGGCGCGCAAGCGGTCACCCATCGTTCGGCGGTGGTCGTGAGTTATGGCAGTCATCGGGCGTCCTCTCCGGCTGCGGTGGCGGCACGCATTACCGACTCCGGGGTTGCCTCTGCGCGATCCAGCTGGGCCGTGATGGCACCCTCACGCACGACGATCACGCGGTCGGCCATACCGAGCACTTCGGGGAGTTCGGAGGAGATCATGATGATCGCGATGCCGCGGCCAGCCAGATCAGAAAGCAGCCGGTGCACCTCGGCCTTCGTGCCGATGTCGATGCCGCGGGTTGGTTCGTCGACAATGAGCAGCTTCGGCTCTGTTGCTAGCCACTTCGCGAGAACGACCTTTTGCTGGTTGCCACCCGAGAGCGTTGATACCTCGGCGTCTAGGCCGCCCTTCACCTGCAGGCGGGTCGTCCAGATAGCCGCCTCGTGGTGCTCGCGCGCGCCGCTGATGATGCCGAAACGCGCAAGTGAGTGACGCAGGGTAAGGGTTGCATTGCGTGCGACCGAGAGGTCCATCACCAGCCCTTGTTTACGACGGTCTTCGGGAACAAAGGCGATGCCCGCATCAATCGACGCCATGGGATCGCCCGGGCGCAAGGGCTGCCCGAGGAGCTCAACCGTGCCCGAGTCGTACCGATCGATGCCGAAGACGGCACGAGCGATCTCGGTGCGGCCGGCGCCAACCAGACCCGAAAGCGCCACAATCTCGCCAGCCCGAACCTCAAAGGAAACGTCGCGGAATACGCCGGCGCTCGAGAGGCCAGCAACCCGCAGCACGGTAGCGCCGATGGGCGCGGCCACCTTCGGGAAGAGGTGCGCGATGTCGCGTCCGACCATTTCGCGCACGATGGCGTCGACGGTGGTGTCACCGGTGGCGTGCGTCGCAATGTATTGCCCGTCGCGCATCACGGTGATGCGGTCACACAGGGCAAAGACTTCGTCAAAGCGGTGCGAGATGAAGAGAATCGCCGCTCCGCGGTCACGGAGGCTGCGGGCGACAGTGAAGAGGCGATCAACCTCCACGCCGGAAAGAGCAGCGGTGGGCTCGTCCATGATCAGCACTCGGGCATCTATCGAAATGGCCTTAGCGATCTCGATGATCTGCTGGTCGGCGATCGACAGGCCCTCGGCGAGCCGATCGGGATCGATCGGAACTCCCAACTGCGCAAAGAGCTCTCGTGACTGGGCCCGCATCGCCGAGCGATCGATCAAGCCGAGGCGGCCGCGAGGCTGACGGCCAACGAAGATGTTCTCGGCGACTGTGAGATCGGGAAATAACGTCGGCTCTTGGTAAATGACGGCGACGCCCGCATCTTTCGCCTGGGCGGTCGTGTGAAAGTCGACGGCACGACCGTCAAGCAGGTAATCGCCACGATCGGGGCGATACAGACCCGCGATGATCTTCACAAGGGTCGACTTGCCTGCACCGTTCTCGCCCACGAGCGCGTGGATGGAGCCAGAGTCGAGGCGAAGTTCACCGTCGCTCAGGGCCACCACGGCGCCAAACGACTTGGCAACCGCGATGAGCTCAAGAGCAGGCGTGGCCCGCTCTGTGTTCGTCGTCACTGACGTGCTCCCAACGTAAAACGTTTCATTAGGTTGAGAGGAACATACAGAGATACGATGAACTCGTCAAATGAAACGAATCACAATCCGGTAAACCCGCCATAGACTGTGGTCGTGATAAAGGGGTCGCCCGCGAGCATGCGCGATGTCGCCGAGCGCGCCGGCGTATCCATCGGCACGGTTTCTAACGTGCTCAACCGCCCCGACAAGGTGTCAAGCGTGACGGCTCGCAAAGTACTCGCGGTCATCGACGAACTGGGTTTTGTGCGCAACGACGCGGCGCGCCAATTGCGAGCCGGAAGCAGCCGGGCGATCGGGCTCATCGTGCTCGACGTGCGCAACCCGTTCTTCAGTGAGTTGGCGATTGGAGCCGAAGACGGTGCGCGCGAGGCGGGTTACTCGATCATTCTCGGCAACAGCGATGAGAAGACCGAGCGCGAGGCGGGTTACCTCGATCTGTTTGAGGAACAGCGCATGCGCGGCGTGCTGATCACACCCTTTGGCGATGTCGAGACCAGGCTCCGTCGCCTTCGCGAGCGCGGAATTCCGGCCGTGCTTGTCGACCGCACGTCGAGCTCTGGCGACGTGAGCTCGGTTTCCGTTGATGACGTTGCGGGAGGACGGCTGGCGGGTGAGCATCTGGTTGCAATCGGACGTCGTCGGATTGCGTTTCTCGGAGGCCCGCTCAGCATCCGTCAGGTGCAGGATCGCTTGCTCGGTCTTCAGCAGGTTGCCCAACAACATGACGACGTGCGTGTCGAAATCATCACGGGTTCGAGCCTGAGCATCCTCGAAGGTCGCCGCCTTGGCGAGCAGCTGGCCGCCCGCGCACCGGGAGACCGACCTGACGCTGTCTTCGCCGCCAACGACCTCATGGCGATCGGCGCACTGCAAGCCTTTGTGATGCTGGGTTCTATGCACGTGCCCGACGACATTGCAATCGTGGGGTATGACGACATCGACTTTGCACGGGGCGCGGTCGTTCCGTTGACGTCAGTGCGTCAGCCCGCATCGCTCATCGGCCGCACAGCGGTTGAGATGTTGCTCGCCGAGGCCGACGACGGAGTCGAGCCCGGGCGGCAGGTCGTGTTCACTCCCGAGCTCATTGTTCGGGCCAGCAGTCGACGCTAAACGGCAACCCCGCGCGAGTCGAGATCACCCAAGAGCGCGTCGCGTAGCTCGTCGTCGATCGGCTCTGACATGGCGGCGACGGCGTCGCGCACTGACTCGACCCGAGTCGACCCGATGACGGGCCAATAGCCCGGCAACACGGCGAGCATGACCTCGAGCGCGAGGCGATGCACCGACGTTCCGCGCTGGGTCGCGAGCGCGGCCACGTGCGGAACGCGTGTGGCGAGCGGCGCGGCACGCGGACCCCCGAAGGGCGCGTATCCGAAGAAGTCGATGCCGGCCTCGCGGCAGTGTCGGTATTCGTGGAACGAGTCGACCCCGAGGCCGAGCCGGTTCTGCACAGCGTCGATCGGCGCAACGGCGAGCGCGCGGTCGATGAGCTCGACCGACGCGTTCGAGAGGCCGATGGCACGAACGAGTCCTTCGTCGCGGAGGGCGGCCAGCGTCGCGACCGACTGCTCGAGGTCGTCGACTCGGTCGGCGCGGTGCAGCAAGAGCAGGTCGACGGGGGCGCCGAGTAGCTCGACGCTGCGGGCGGCGTCAGCGCGCATCCGTTCACTGCTGCCGTCGGAATGCCAGGCCGATGCCCCCGCGCGATAGTGGCCCGCCTTGGTGATGATGGGCAGCCCTGGGCGGCGATCGCGGCCCTCAGCAGCGAGTCGCTCGCCGACTCCGTCGTCATCGAGCCGGGCGTAGGCCCGCGCCGTATCGAGAGCGACGACTCCTGCATCGACCGCCGCCGCGATGACGGCGCGCGCGTTCTCGTCGGTCGCCCCCTCGTTGAGCACGAGGGCGGCGATGCCGAGCACGATGCCGGGGCGGTCGAGCACGTGGGTCACTCTTCGAGCGTAGGGCTTCGACTCAGCGCCGGGACACTCCACGCTGTACAAGCCGATTGGTGCTCGTGTACTTGTATAACAATCTGCTACTCTGGCCCGCATGAGCAGTGACGCCCTCGCCGTGACCCGCGTGCCCGATGCGGTGTACGAGGCGCTGCGCGAGAGCATCCTGAGCCAGCGCGAAGCGCCCGGGTCGGCCGTGACCGAGCAGGCGATCGCCGACCGTTTCGGGGTTGCACGCCCGACTGCCAAGGTCGCGCTCGAGCGACTCGTGGCCGACGGGCTGCTGCGGCGCGAGGCCCACAAGACCGCGCGCGTTCCCGAGCTCACGCGTGTCGACATCGTCGACCTGTATGCCAATCGCGCCATCGTTGAAGAGGCTGCGCTGCGCACGCTGGCCGCCGACGGCGTCGTGCCCCTCGCGGCGATCGCAGCGCAACGGATGCTCGTCGACGCGGCCTCGGATGCCTCGAACGCTGACCGCTCAGGGCCGTTGGCTCGCGCCGACATCGCGTTTCACCGGGCTCTCGTCGAGGCGCAGCGCTCTCCGCGGCTCGCGCGTCTGCACGGCCTGCTCATGGGCGAGATCGAATTGTGCACGGGGCAAGTGCAGGCCCACCGACTGCTCGCGCTCGACGACGTCGTTGCCCAACACCAGGGAATTCTCGACGCCGTTGCCGCCGGCGACCCGGAGCTCGCCGGCCAGCTCACCCGCGCCCACATCGAGGGCGCCCGCGACCGCCTGCTCGCCCGCTTCGACTCACAACACACAAAGGACTAACCCATGGTGAAACGCCGCTTTCCGCGACCGAAAGAGCTCGCGCCGCTCATGCGCTTCAAGAAGCCGGAGCTCAACGCCAAGAAGCGCCGCTTGCAGGGCGCGCTCACAATTCACGACCTTCGCGCGATCGCGCAGCGCCGCACGCCCAAGGCTCCCTTCGATTACACCGAGGGTGCCGCCGAAGCCGAGCTGAGCCTCGCGCGGGCGCGACAAGCCTTCGATGACATCGAGTTCCACCCCGCGATCCTGCGCGACGTGAGTCAGGTCGACACTGGGTGGGATGTTCTCGGCAAGCGCGTCGAGCTGCCCTTCGGCATTGCGCCCACGGGTTTCACCCGCATGATGCACACGGAGGGCGAGATTGCGGGGGCGACGGCGGCGGCCGCGGCGGGCATCCCGTTCTCGCTGTCGACAATGGGAACGACGAGCATCGAGGGCGTGCGGGATGCGGCGCCTGACGGCCGCAACTGGTTTCAGCTCTACATGTGGAAAGACCGCGAACGCTCGATGCAGCTCGTCGAGCGCGCGGCGGCCGCGGGCTACGACACCCTGCTGGTCACGGTCGACGTGCCCGTCGCGGGAGCGCGCCTGCGCGATAAGCGCAACGGCTTCTCGATTCCGCCGGCGCTCACGATGGGCACGATCGTCAACGCCATCCCCCGCCCGTGGTGGTGGTGGGACTTCTTGACCACCGAGCCGCTCGCCTTCGCAAGCCTCTCGAGTTGGAACGGCACCGTCGGCGAACTGCTCGACGCGATGTTCGACCCCACGGTCACCTACGACGACCTCAAGTGGATCAAGGAACAGTGGCCCGGCAAGCTCGTCGTAAAAGGCGTTCAGACGGTGGATGACGCCAAGCGCCTCACGGCGCTCGGCGTAGACGGCATCACGCTGTCGAACCACGGCGGTCGGCAGCTCGACCGCGCGCCCGTCCCGTTCCACCTGCTGCCCGAGGTCGTGCGCGAAGTCGGCAAAGACACCGAGGTGCACCTCGACACGGGCATCATGTCGGGCGCCGACATCGTGGCCTCGGTCGCGCTCGGCGCGCGCTTCACGCTCATCGGCCGCGCCTACCTTTATGGACTCATGGCCGGCGGTCGCGAGGGTGTCGACCGTGCAATCGAGATTCTTGGCACGCAAGTTGCACGCACGATGCGCCTGCTGGGCGTAAAGTCTCTGCACGAGCTAGAGCCAGGTCACGTGACGCAGCTTCAGCGGTTGATTCCGCGGGGCTGAGCATCACCCATAGGCTGGGCCCCGTCGCGAGGCCGTGGTGGTCTTCGCGGCGGGGCTCTTTGTCGTTAAGCGACCGCCATGAGAATGAACGGGATGCTCGCCACGGCAACGCCCGTCACCGTGAGCAGCACCGCCGCGAGCACCGAGCGCCGCACGACCCCTTCAGTGAAGCGGCGCGTCACGGTCTGCAGCCACGACCGCGTGCGTTCCCGACTCACGAGCCCCACGCCGAGGAGCACGAGACACGGCACGCAGTAGATGACGGCGTAGACCGCGATGACGAGCAGTCCCGTGGAGACGGCGGTGTCGGCGGCGAGCATCCGTTCGATGGCAATGAAGTACGGAAAGGCGTTCGGCAGGTCGGCTGCCGTGACGATGACGCCAAAGGGCAGAGCCGTTGCCGGCGAGAACCACGGCGGCAGCTCGAGGGGGCGACGCGGGCGATCGCGCAGGCGACGCACGCCCGCGATCACGAGGGCAGTGCCAGCGGCGCCGAACGCCAGGACGCGCAGGCCGATCAACACGCCATCCACGGCACCGGCGACGGCACCGGCCGAGAGAAAGAGCACGGCGCCCACGGTTGCAACGGTGAGCGCCGCGCCGACGACGACAGCGGCTGCCGTGAGTGCCGGGCGGCGTTGGGCGGTGAGCAAGATCAGCGCGACCGCCACAATCGTGGCGGGGTTGAGCGAATCGAGCAGCGCGAGGCCCGCAATGAGCGCGAGCAGTTCGGCGCTCACGACGCCTTCCCGAGCACCGCCATGACCTGCTCGGCGGTCACGACCGGAGCGCGGTCGTCGATGAGGCGGCCGAGCAGCATGCCGTCACCGATCAGCCGCACCATGTGCGCCTTCTCGAGCGAACCCAGTTCGGCTGCGAGCAGAGATTCCCACCTCTCTGTGGCATCACGAATCTGCTCAACCGTGTCGCCAAGGTCATCGTTCGCGCCGAAGGTAATCACCGCGAGCGTTGTGAGCGGGGTTCCACCGACCATGGGCTGCGCTGACAGGCGCAACCAGGTATCAACGACCTCGCCGCGCCCGGAGGCGTCTCGCATCTCACGATCTGTCTCGTCAAGCACCGCGACGATCAGCGCGGCCACGAGAGAAGCGCGGCTGGAGAAGTGGTGCATCAAGCCGCCCTTCGAAACTCCCGCCGCAGCAGCGAGAACGTCGAGCGAGGGCAACCGGCCGTGTGTCGAGGCGTAATCCCGTGCGGCATCGAGGATCACCGTGCGTACAGTCATGGCTTGATTGTCCCATACCGACCGACTAGTCGGTCGGTATGCCGACGACTCCCAGTCGACTCTCGGCGTGGCCCTTCGCTCCTACAATCGGGCTATGGATCGCCAGGGGCCCGATGGCATAGAGACCTGGCCCGGGCTCGTGCCCGAGCTGCTCGTCACGAACCTCGCCGCCTCACTGGGTTTCTATGTCGAGGCGGTGGGCTTCGACCTGGTCGATCGCCGCACAGACCCCGAGTTCGCGCTCGTTCGCCTGGGCACGAGCCTCATCATGCTTGAAGAGATCGAGCCGGGCGGGTGGATCACCGGCGAGCTCGAGGCGCCGTTCGGGCGCGGGGTCAACTTCGAGATCGAGCATCCTGACCCTCGCGGTCTTTCCGGCGCGCTCGAAGCGCGTGGCCATGCCCTCTTTCGTCCGCTTCGCCGCACCGAGTATGTCTCGCGCGGCGCGACCATCGCGCAGTGGGAGTTCTTGGTATGCGACCCTGACGGCTACCTATTGCGCTTCGTGCACGAGGACTAGATCAGCCCAGGCGCGAGCGTCGCGACGGTGACCCCGTGTACGACGGCGATGCCGAGGTTGGAGAGCACAACGGGGTTGCGCAGGGCATCCCGAACCGTCACCGCGGTGAGCACCTTGTAGATGATCTGCACCGTGAAAAGGGCGGCTGCGATTGCCTCGACGACGAGGGTCGGGCCGCTCGTCGCAATGACGGCGAGCAGGGCGATCGACACGACGAGAATCGCGACATAGATGGCGAGCAGGATGTCACGCGAGGGCGTGCGCTCCCCCCACGGCGCCTGCGCAGCAGAGTTGACGCCGCGTCGTGTCCCGATCACCAGGACAGTGACGACGGGGATGAGCACCGCGATGTTGAGAAGCAGCGAGATAATGAGCACGGGGTCACGCCTTCTGATGTCATGAACTGTCGAGACCACAGACTATATGATGTCATGATATGACACAACGCTAGAATGAGCACATGCCCCGCTGGCCCGAAGACTCTCGCGCGCGACTCGTCGACTCCGCCGTCACGCTCTTCGCCGAGCACGGGTACCACAGCACGACGGTCGACCACATTGCGGCTCGAGCAGGCGTGACGGCGCGCACCTTCTTTCGTCACTTCACTGACAAAGAAGAAGTGCTGTTCGCCGACGACGACACCGTGCTGCCTGGCATGCTCGACTCCATCGCCGAACCCACCGGGCCCGTCTCCGCCGCCGAACTCATGCAACGTACCCTCACCCAACTGGCCGAGGTCATGCAGCCCCAACGCTCCGCGCTCACCGCGCGTCAGCGCATCATCGAGACAGACGTCGCCTTGACCGGCCGTGAACTCGCAAAGCAGGCGCGCTGGCAGCAGGGCGTTGCAGCCGCGCTCATTGAGCGGGGCTTCCCCGCCGACGACGCCGAGGTGCTCTCCGCCATCGGCTTCGCAATCTTCGTGCGTGCCTTGCACTCGTGGCTCGCCGACAACGACCCGCCGACGCTCGCCGATCGGGTTCGGGATGCCCTCCCGCGCGCCCGCACCGTGCTCGACGTCGTCAGCTCTCGGTAACGGAGCTGCCCACCGCCGAGACCGGGTGCCGCAGTGTGGTGAACCACCGCAGCAGGTACTCCATCGGGCCATAGCGGTGGCGCCGCAACCACAGGGCTGCCGCTGCGTCGAGCACGACCCACGTGGCGATCGCGATAGCCGCGGCACCGGCGACAGAGACCTCGCCGAAGAGGCCTAGGCCCCACCCGCAGAAGACCGCCGAGAGAATGACCGACTCGGCCAGGTAGATCGACAGCGACGCCTTGCCTGCGGGCGCGAAGCCCCGCGCCCAGCGGGTCGAGGTCAGCAGAGCGAAGGCGCCGACGTATCCGATCGTCAGCGCGGGAGCAGCCATGAAGCCCAGCGCAACGCCGAGCACTTGATCGATGCCGGCCGGGTCAGTCGAGATCACCTGCAACCAGCCCGAGAGCGCAGCGAGCGGAAGGCCAACGACGAGCGCGATCACGATCATCCGTCGCCACACGCGAGTGAACCGCTCGGGCGCGCTGAAGAGCGCGGTGCGCGCGGCGGCGATCCCGAGCGCGAACATCGCGAACGCCGGCAGCCAGTTGACCGCCACCTGAAACAGCAACGCCTCGGGCAGCACGGCGAGTCGGCCGGCGGCAGCCTCGACGAACGAGCCCTCGGCGAGCACACGATCGAACTCGGCGGGGCTCAACACGATGCCGGCATCGGTGATGCCGCTCTCAAGGGCGTCGAGCACGACGAGCACGAGAACACCCGCAGCGAGCACGAGGCTGCTGGCGGCGGTCACGATCAGGGTGCGGGTTAATCGGCGCACGAACACCAGCAACAGCATCCCGAGCACGGCGTAGCTCATGAGAATGTCGCCGATGAAGAAGAAAACGGCGTGGAGGGCTCCGAGCACGAAGAGGCCGAGCATCCGTCGCGCATAGGCGGCCCGGCGGGGTCGGCCGTCGTCGCGCAGCAACAGGGCTGCGCTGTAGCCGAAGAGGAAGGCGAAGAGCAGGTAGAACTTGCCCTGTGCGAGGGTCACGATGAGAAACGCGACCGTGGCGTCAAGCGGAGTAGTGGCGACCTCGGCCGTGAGACCGGCGTTCGTGAGGCCCAAGAAGGGCACGTTGACGAGCACGATGCCGAGCAAGGCGAAGCCGCGCAGCTGGTCGAGCAGCCAAATGCGGTCGGTGGTGGCCGCTGGCGCTGGTGAGACATGCATGTGTCAGATGCTACACATGCGTCTCGTTCGTCGCTAGACTTGTGGCATGGCTGATGCTCCCGACGATCCCTCTCTCGCAGAGCTGGCCGCGCACCTAGTGCACCATCCCTCCGCGACGATGCAAGAGCTCGCGATAGCGGTCGGGTCGAGTCGATCGACTCTGCATCGGCGGTTCCCCCGCCGCGACGACCTCATCGAGGCCATCGCATCGCAGGCGCTCTCGGCACTCGAGCGAGTCTGGGCTGAGCAGCACAGCGAGGGCTGGTTCACCGACCCCGCCGTCGATGCTGTCGACACACTCACGGGCTATGTGACCGACCTGATCGAACTCGGCCCGCAGCTGCTCTACATCGTGCGCGCGAGCGCCCTGCTGCCCGCGATACCACCCGAGTTGGCGGCGATGGATGCGGAGCTCGAAGACGCGATGCGCCGAGGTCAGCGCGCCGGCGCCCTCGACCCTGCGCTGCCCGCCGTCTGGCTCGCCGAGAGCCTGCACGCCCTCGTCTACACCGCCTGGGATCAAGTGGCCGCGGGCCGACTCGCGGCGCGCGACGCAGCGCGTTCGGTCATCACTGCGTGGGCGCACGGCGTGACACCGCCGAGGCCTTAAGCGCAGTTCACCGCGGCGCGACCACCGTCTGCCGCTGTTCGCCCAGCCCATCGATGCCGAGCGTCATGACGTCGCCCACTTCCAAGTAGGTCGGCGGAGTCATTCCGAGGCCGACGCCAGGCGGCGTGCCCGTGTTGATGAGGTCGCCGGGCTCGAGCACGAGAAACTGGCTGAGGTAGTGAACGATGAACCACGGGTCGAAGACCATCGTCGAGGTCGTG
>JAYUKK010000094.1:0-4311 GCA_043764515.1 Microbacterium sp. | reverse complement strand
GGGGATGACCTCCGCGGGTGTCACGGTGCGGCCGAGTTCTTGACTGACGGACGTAACGCCCGCATCGGCGAGGCCACACGCCACGATGGCGCGGTAGGTGTCGAAGCTGTTGGAGCAATTGAGGGCGAAGCCGTGCATGCTCACGCCTTGCGCGACGCGGATGCCGATGGCGGCGATCTTGTCGGTGCCGCGCATCCACACTCCACTTCGGCCACTGACGCGACCAGCGCCCTCGAGACCGAGGTCGTCGAGCACGGCGATAAGCATGCCCTCGAGGCAACGGACGTACTGAACAACATCGATGGGATCAGCGAGTCGAATGATCGGGTAGCCGACGAGTTGGCCCGGGCCGTGCCAGGTGATCTTTCCGCCGCGGTCGACCTCGATGACGGGCGTGTCATCAACCGGTCGCTCGTGCTGCTCGGTGCGCTTGCCCGCCGTGTACACGCTCTCGTGTTCGAGCAACATGACGGAATCGGGCGCCCGGCCCTCGGCGACGGCGGCGTGCAGGGCACGCTGCTGCTCGAGACCCGACAAATACGGCACGGAGTTGGCGCTTAGCCCCGTGACGACATAGTCGATCACGCGCTCAGTCTATGCCCGACCGCACCTTCTAGGCTGAGGGCGTGACTGCATCTTCTGACGCGCCGTCGTCTGACTGGCCCGGCCAACGCCTCGGTTTGCCCGAAAGGGGCCCTCGTTCGGTCGCTCGACTCGGTCGACGCATTGCCGCTCTGGCTATCGACTGGGCAATCGCCGTCGCTCTCTCGGCCGCGTTTTTCGCCTACGACTCGATCGTGACGCTCCTGATCTTTGTGGGGCTCCAGGTGCTCTTCACGATCGTGATCAACGCCAGCATTGGCCATGTCGTGCTGGGGATGCGCGTCGTGCCGATGGCGGGCGGCTTACTCGGCGTGTGGCGGCCGCTCGTGCGCGCGTTATTGATCGCCCTTGTCATTCCCGCCCTGTTGTTCGACGAGAATCACCGCGGCCTTCACGACCGCGCAGCCGGAACCATCTTGCTGCGTCGCTAATGGCGGCTCGGTACTAGCGGGGCTTCGGCGCGCGGGCCTTCATCGGGTCGATGCCCTTGGGAATGGGCAGCAGGCTCGACTTGCTGAGCGACGTGAGTCGGTTGCTCACGGCGTAGACCTCGGCCTTCGTGATCGACCGCTTGAGCTTGTTGAGCGTGCGCGCGAGGTTTTCGAGCTTGACGCTCTCGGGGTCGGGGCCGACCGAAATGAAGTGCACCGGAACGTTGGGCACAATGCGGCTGACGTTCCGGCGCTCGTCTTCCATCATTCGGCGCGTGCGCGACTGTGGGCCTTCTCCGATGATGACCACGCCGGGCTTGCCAATCGCGCGATAGACGGCATCCTGCGTTTTGGGGCTCACGGTGACCGGCATCTCGCTCGCCTGCCACGCGCGGCGCAGCGACGACTTGAGCACGGCGCCGACAGCGCCTGGCTGGCCTGAAATCTGCCGGTAGGCGACGCGCTCCGCACGACGGCCGAGCACGATGAGCACGAGCAAGACGCCCAGCAACACGCCCGTGATGACCCACAAAATTCCGGCGAGCACATCGCCCGGTGTGGCGAACACGGCGAGCAGGACGCCCGCGAGGATCGGTACCAAGAACACGAGCAGCATGATCCAGGGGGCGAGCGGATCCATCCGCCTCGTCATCTGGAACACCTGCCACATCTGCTTCATGCGACCGGGTTCTTTCGGGGGCTTCTGAGCGGAGGTGCGGGCCATGTCTACCAGGATAGGGCCAGCGCTCGACTCCTCCCCGCCGGAAGATCGGGGCGGGCAGTCCCCGGCTGGATTGCCCAGCGATGTTGACGCCGCGGAGGCCCACGACTATGCGATGGTGACCTCCGAGACGGCCCTGCCCGCGTCATCCCGCACTAGCGGTGTTGACCCCGTCTTCGCTCCGGAGTCGCTCCCGACGGAGTTCGGCGGCTATCGCGTCGTGCGGGTTCTCTCGCGCTCCGTACGCGCAACGACCGCTGTCGTGCACGCTGCGGGCGAGACGCGAGTGGCGCGTGTCTTCTCGACAACGTGTCCTGATGCGACCATCGACGCAGAACTCGCCGTCCACGACGCAATTGGTCTCGTAGCCGCCACTGTGCGTCCACACTTCGTTGCGCTTCACGATCTCGTGACGCTGCCCGATGGGCGGCTGGCGCTCATCAGCGAGCTCACCGCCGGCCCGGCACTGGCCGACGTGCTCGAGACGCGACGCGGTCGGATGGCGCTCGGTGAAGCCGTCACGATTCTTGCCCCGCTCGCTGATGCGCTCGACGCCGCTCACGCCGTCGGACTCACCGCCCTGACCGTCACTCCCTCAGCTATTCGGTTTTCGGCCGCCGGCGCGCCGGTCGTGGTCAGGGTGTCGGATGCGGTGGCGGGGCCGGTGCTCCCCGAGCGGTTTCGCGCACTCGAGCCGGCCTACGCCCACGATGCCGACAGGTTCCAGCACCTCGCAGGCGCCGTTGCGACGGCAGTCGCCGACGCGGATCGCCCAGCGCTCGCGGCAGCCCTGGCTGCACCGCCCGGAGGTCGCACGGTCTCCGAGGTTCTCTTCGATCTCGCGACGCCCGTACCGGTTCTTCTGCACTCGAAGGCCGCTCTGAGCGCCACAACCGCTGCCGCTGCGGCTCCAGCCCCCGCTCCGGACCCGGGACGCACGCCCGTGCCAATCATGGCGGCGCCGACGAGCGCAATGAGTTCCCGTGCGACCCCGACAGGTGCGCCCATGGCGCCGAGGTGGATCGTTGCCGCGGTTGATGCGCTCGGTGTGCTGGGGGTGCCTGCATCGGTTCTTGATCCGGTGCGGACCGTGGCAGAGCGTCTGGCGGCTCGCGTCGCTGCCATGGTTGCGGCTGCAGCTCCGACTCTCGATCGCGTGCGGGGTGTGCGGCGGGGAGTCCTCGTTGCGGGAGCAGCCGGGGTGATCGCTCTCGTCGCAGCGATCGCGCTGGCCGTGAGTGCTGGAGTCGGCCCGGGGGCGGAGTCGGTCGGCGAAACGGAATCGACGAGCGGAACATCCGCAGACCAGACAGTCGAGGGCGCGGGCGATGCGCCGCCGGTGTTTCCAGCGGCGGAGGGCGCGGGCGATGCGCTGGGCGAACGCGGGCCAGAGACACTGATCGATCCTGCTCCTGAGGAGTGGCCCGCGATTATCGACGAGCTTGTTCGCCGGTGGGTAGAGTGCCGCGCGACGGTGGCGAGCGCTGAGACAGGCACGGGTCAGTCGTGCGCATCGCAAGTGGCGCATGCGGGGTCAGCCGCCGAACGGTTGATGGGTATCGATGATCGGCGTCATGACACGCTTGCGCGCTGGCGCGAACAGGGCGCTGAATCCGTCGTGATCGAGCGCATGGGCGGAGCAGTCCTCATCGATCTCGTCTCGTCAACGTTTCCTGATGCGACAGCACCAACGACAGCGGCCTCGCTGCTCGTGGTGAGAAGCGAGGCCGGCTGGCGGGTGCGTGACGTGCTGGGCGGTGAGCAGACTGACTAGATGCCGAGGTCGCCGTCGAAGTCGGCCTCTTCGAGTCGTGCCTTCACCGCGCTGAGGAACCGCGCGGCGTCGGCGCCGTCGACGATGCGGTGGTCGTACGACAGAGCGAAGTAGACCATCGACCGGACGGCGATGACGTCAGAGCCATCGACCTGGATAACCGAGGGCTTCTTGCTCACAATGCCGGTGCCCAGAATGGCGACCTGCGGCAAGAACACGACGGGGGTGTCGAACAAGGCTCCCCGAGAGCCGGTGTTCGTCAGCGTGAACGTACCGCCGGCGAGCTCGTCGGGCTTGAGCTGGTTGTCGCGCGTGCGGGCTGCGAGGTCGGCGATCTCGCGAGCGAGGTCGGCAATGCTCAGTTCGCCCGCGTTGCGGATGACCGGCGTGAGCAGTCCGCGCTCGGTGTCGACGGCGATCGAAAGGTTCTCGGTGTCGGGGTAGACGATTGAGTCGCCATCAACGGTTGCGTTGATGATGGGGAACGCACGGAGCGCCTCGGTGGCCGCCTTGGCGAAGAAGGGCAAGAACGACAGTTTCGTGCCGGTCGCCTTCTCGAAGTCGCCCTTGACCGCGGTCCGGAACGCGGCGACCTTCGTGACGTCGACCTCAACGACGGTGGTGAGCTGAGCGGTGGACTGCATCGAAATCACCGCACGCTCGGCAATGACCTTGCGCAGGCGTGACATCGCCGCGGTCGTGCCGCGCAGCGGCGACGTTTCGAGCGCGACGCGAGGTGCGGCGGCCGGAGCGCTGCCGCCCGAGCGGGTCGCGGCAGCGAC
>JAYUKK010000093.1:0-15864 GCA_043764515.1 Microbacterium sp. | reverse complement strand
GGGCCGGTCACCGAGGCGGGCGACCGGCCCTCTTCCCTTGCACCAAGAGTGTCCTGCAATCACATTCCGCGTCTTCCGCCACAGCAAACGATCGACGCGTGATGAATCTATAACGGAAAGATAACGGTGTCTAGTTACCAAACCGTTATTTTTTTCGGCAACCCCTACCGGACGACCCCGTTCGGCGCGATTGACACAGAAACCCCGGTCAGCGGCCTGCAATGGCGGGCATCTTGGGCGGGCCGGTGGATGTGGAGGAGACCGACGGGGTCTCGGGGATTCGTCAGGAATTTCCCAGAGTGGGCCCCGTGACGCAATTGTGACCAAAAAGGTGCTGGCGCAACCGGTTGCACTAGGTCTAACGTCTCCATTGCTTGACCCCAGCACCGGGAGCACATGCTCCTGCCCATGAAAGGAAAATGACTATGGCAGTTATTCGCCGAAAGGTTGCGTCAGCCGCTGGTATCGCGGTAACCGCAACGCTGCTCTTCACCGGCTGTGCCGCCGGCTCGGGCACCGATGGCAGCGACTGTGCCGAAGTGACGGAGATCACGTGGCTCGGAACCATCAAGGTTGAGATCCAGGACCAGTTCACCGCCGCCATCGAGGAGTACAACGCGACGAACACGGACTGTGTCTCCGTTGAGATCCTCGAGTCGCCGCAAGACGTGCCCTTCCTCCAGACCGTCACGCCCCTCTACGAGGCCGGCAAGGCGCCCACGATCATGACCGCTCTGCAGGAGATCCCGGACATGGCTCCCCGCGTGCTCGACTGGTCGGGTCAGCCGCTCGCCGAGCTCGCCGCTCCCGGCACCCTCGACGTTGCGACGATCGACGGCAAGGTTGCGGGCATCCCGATCACTGCTGAGGCGTTCGGTCTGCTCTACAACAAGGCTGTTCTCGACGCCGCTGGTGTCGACCCCGCAGCGATCACGACGCGCAGCGAACTGGCTGACGCGTTCGGCGCCATCGCCGAGACGGGCGTTTCGCCCATGCACTTCTCGGGCCTGTGGTGGTCACTCGGTGCTCACTTCACCAACGTGTACCACGCCAACGCTGCTGAGGACATTGACGGTCGCCTCGCGATCCTCGACGAGCTCAAGGCCGGCGAGAAGGACCTGCTCTCTGACCCGGTGTTCGAGAACTGGCTTGACACGTTCGACCTCCTCAAGGAGAACTCGATCGACACGGCCACCATCGCTGACACCGACTACGACCTCGGTGTCGAGAACCTCGCAGTCGGCGACGCCGGCTTCTGGTTCATGGGCAACTGGGCCGAGCCGAACCTCCTCACCGCGACGCCTGATGGCGAATTCGGTGTGATGCCTGTTCCGATCAGCGACAACGCTGGCGACTACGGCAACGACTCGATCTCGGTCGGCGTTCCGTTCTACGCGATGATCGACGCTGAGCAGGCTTCGGCTGAGCAGCAGGCTGCGGCTATCTCGGTCCTCACGTGGTTCATCACCACGCCCGAGGGTCAGGCGTACTGGTCGGGTCCGGTCGAAGACGGTGGAATGAACTTCATTCCGGTCTACGACGGCTTCACCGTGTCGCCGACCACCTTCATGGCCTCGGAGATCGCTGACTACATCGCTGCGGGCAAGACGCTGCAGTGGGTCAACAGCGCATACCCGGCCGGCCTGCAGGAGGCGTACGGCGCCGCCGCTCAGAAGTACTACGACGGCGTGAGCGACCGCGCAACCTTCGCGGCCGAGCTCGAGGCCGCCTGGGCTGAGTAGCACGATCACGGGTTCAGTCGCAGACTGATACTCCGTCATCACCAACCGGGTTGCCCGGGGCGAAAGCCCCGGGCAACCCGTCATGGCAACAGGCCCGTCAGACAATGAGGTTTGGACAAAAGATGAGAACTCGTAGGCAAGAGATCCAGCGATTCGCGGTGTTTGCACTGCTCCCGCTGTCGATCTTCATCCTGGTGCTGGTCGTACCGTTCGGGCGAGGGGTGTACTTCACCTTCACCGACTGGAACGGCTTTGACATCACTAAGTTCGTCTGGTTCGACAACTACATCGCTGCCTTCCAGAATGACGACTTCTGGCAGTCGATGGGGTTGACCCTCGCCTACGTGGCTGCGTCACTCGTGCTCGTCAACCTGGTTGGCTTTGCACTCGCTCTTCTCGTCACCATGCCGCTGCGCGGCGTCAATGGGTTGCGCACCGCCTTCTTCCTTCCGAACCTCATCGGTGGGGTCATCCTGGGCCTGATCTGGCAGTTCTTGTTCGGCCAGGCCTTCCCGGTGCTCGCTGAGGCCACGGGCATCCCCGTGTTCGCCGAAAACTGGCTCCTCGACACCACGACCGCCTTCTGGGCGATGGTCATCGTCACGGTCTGGCAGATGTCGGGCTACATGATGATCATCTACATCACGGCACTCATGAGCATCGAGCAGGAGGCGCTCGAAGCGTCACTGATCGATGGTACGAACGCCGTGCAACGACTCTTTTTGATCAAGATGCCGCTCATGGCTCAGGCTTTCACGATCTCGTTGTTCCTCACCATGCGTAACGCCTTCATGGCCTACGACCTCAACCTCTCGCTCACGGGAGGCAACCCCTACGGAACCACCGAGCTGATCTCGCTCCAGGTCTTCCGCGAAGCATTCAGCTTCGGCAACTTCGCCTCTGGGCAAACGCAAGCCGTGCTGATGTTCGTTGTCATTGCGATTGCGGCGCTCGCCCAGGTCGCCATCTCCAAGCGATTTGAGGTCCAGCGATGAAGCGCGCACGCCGCATCAATATCTTCTTCTTCATCTTCGCGAGCGTGCTCGCGGTGCTGTATGCCTTCCCGTTTGTGATGGTGTTGCTCAACTCGGTGAAAGACAAGCGCGAGGTTCGCAACGAGCCGCTCGCGTGGCCCACCGAGTGGCGGTGGGATAACTTCACTGAGGCCATCGACCGCATGGACTACTGGCAGGCCCTCGGTAACTCGCTCATCATCACGGTATTGAGCGTGGGTGCCATCGTCATCACCTCGTCGATGCTCGCCTACTACCTGGCTCGCTCGAAGACGAAGTTCTCGGCCGTGACCTTCCTGGTCTTGGTCGCGTCGATGATCGTTCCGTTCCAGGCGCTCATGATTCCGTTCGTCGGTCTCTTCGGCGATCGCGGTCTTGGCCTGCCCGGCAACCAGTTCACGATCGCTTTCTTCTACGTGGGCTTTGGTGTGGCTCTCTCGACATTCCTGTATCACGGCTTCATCTCGAACATTCCGTACGAGCTGGATGAAGCCGCGGGCATTGATGGCGCATCCCCGCTTCGCACCTTCCGCAGCATCATCTTCCCGATGCTCAGCCCGGTGACGGCGACGGTTGCCATCATCAACGCCCTGTGGATCTGGAACGACTTCCTGCTGCCGTCAGTCGTGTTGCTTGATAACGAGCAGAAGACGATCCCGCTGCGCACCTTCGTTTTCTACGGCAACTACACCTCTGACTACGGCTTGGCCATGGCGGGTCTCGTGATCTCGATCCTTCCGATCGTCATCTTCTACTTCGTCATGCAGCGCCAGATCATCGCGGGCATCTCCGCGGGAGCGGTGAAGTGAGTTCGACCGACAACCCGGGAGAGCACGCGAACACAGAGTGGTGGCGGCAAGCCGTCGTCTACCAGATCTATCCGAGGTCGTTTGTCGACTCGGATGGTGACGGACTCGGTGACGTGCGCGGAATCATCTCGCGCGTGCCCTACTTGCGCGACCTGGGTGTTGATGCGGTCTGGTTGAGCCCGTTCTATCCGTCGGCCTTGGCCGACGGGGGGTATGACGTCGACGACTATCGCGACGTCGATCCGCGATTGGGATCTTTGGAGCATTTCGACGAGATGGTGGGAGCGCTTCACGAAGCGGGCATCAAGATCTTCGTCGACATCGTGCCGAACCACAGCTCGAATCGACACGAATGGTTCCGTGCGGCGCTCGCGTCGCCCGTCGGCTCGCCGGAGCGTGATCGTTACCTCTTCCGGGATGGTCTCGGCGAGCACGGCGAGGTGCCACCAAACGACTGGCCGAGCCACTTCGGTCCCTCGGC
Organism: Microbacterium sp.; assembly: GCA_043764515.1. GTDB lineage: Bacteria > Actinomycetota > Actinomycetes > Actinomycetales > Microbacteriaceae > Microcella. The sequence goes on along the minus strand of JAYUKK010000093.1, from coordinate 11,819 downwards.
GTGGACGCGCACGGTCAATGCCGACGGAACGCCTGGTCAGTGGTACCTGCACCTCTTTGCGCCGGAGCAGCCTGACTTCAACTGGGAGAACCCCGAGGTTGAGGCCGACTTCATCCGGACCCTGCGGTTCTGGTCGGATCGCGGTGTCGACGGCTTCCGGATCGATGTCGCTCACGCCCTCAAGAAAGACATGAGCGAGCCCTACAAGCCCGTGCCGTCGATTGGCGTGATGTCGGACTACCCGATCGACGGCTCGCACCCGCTTTTCGATCGCGACGACGTGTACGAGGTTTATCGGTCGTGGCGAGCCGTGTTCAACGAATACGACCCTCCACGTGTGGCGGTGGCCGAGGCGACGGTGCCGGTCGAACGACGGGTCAATTACGCAACGCCAGACACGCTCGGGCAGGCATTTAACTTTGACCTGCTGGGCACCCCGTGGCGCGCGAGCGAGTTCCGCGCGACGATCGCGAAAAGCCTCGAGCTCGCGAGCTCGACCGGCTCATCATCAACGTGGACTCTCTCGAACCACGACATCGTTCGTCATGCGACGCGGTATGGGTTGCCGGAAGGCACCCATCTCGACGCCTGGCTGCTGACGAACGGGGCAGACCCCCAGGTCGACCACGCTCAAGGAACCCGTCGAGCTCGTGCCGCAGTGCTGCTGCTGCTCGCGCTCCCCGGTTCGGTGTACCTCTACCAGGGAGAAGAGCTCGGCCTGTTTGAGGTCGCCGACCTGCCGGCCGCCGCCATCCAAGACCCGATTTGGGTGCGCGACGGCGGAGCGCGCAAGGGCCGAGACGGATGCCGCGTTCCCGTGCCGTGGACGGCCGATGCCCCGGGCTACGGCTTTACGACGGGCGCCGCTCACCTTCCGATGCCGAGTTGGTTCTCCGGCTTGGCCGTCGACCAGCAGCTCGGGCACGGGGGTTCGACGCTCGAGTTGTACCGCGATGCCTTGCGGGCGCGGAGGGATCTCCAGACGTCGGAGACCCTCACCTGGCTGGATCACTCCGAGACTACGGTCTGGTTCCAGCGCGATAACGGCTGGAACAGCCTGACGAACTTCGGTAGCGATCCCATCGCGGTTCCCGCGGGCGAGGTCATCCTGTCGAGCGCCCCGCTCACGGTGGATGGCATGGCGGGCGAGTCGACGATCTGGTTTCGTTCCTAAGAGATGGTGACTGCCGTGGCCGGGTCGGCGTTATCGACCATGCCGCGGCGGAGCCGTCGACCCGCGAACAACGAGCGAGAAGTGGGAAGGCTCGAACGACTCCGGAGCCTGAGCCCCTTCGACTTCGGCGACCACGTGTCGCGCAGCGACGGCTCCTTGCTCTTGCACGTCTTGGGAGCATGTCGTGAGGTCGTAATCGGCGGAATACTCGTGCCCGTCAATTCCGATGATCGAGACGTCATGGGGCACCGACAGGCCAGCCTGTTGAACGGCGAACATCGCTCCGATCGCCATCTCATCCGAGGCGCAGACCAGCCCCGTCGGCCAGCTCGAGCCCTGGTAGAGCTGCAAAACAACCTGCTTGGCCACGCCGCTGCGGTACCCGCCAGACAGCATCCAAGTGGGCTCCACGACCGCGCCGGCAACCGATGCGGTGCGCGTGAATGCGTGCTCGCGTTCCGAGGCGCCGATCACGGTGAGACTCTCGGGGTCGTAGCCACCAACGAGCCCGAGAGCGCGGTGACCGAGGTCGACGAGGTGAGTCGTAGCCGCCGTCATGACCGCCGCATCGTCGACACCAATGTTGCGGATTCCGCTGAAGGGCGGCCCGACCGAGATCATCGGCATGTCGAGAAGGGCGAGTTCGGCGAGCTCATCGGGCGTGAATACCGTCGCAACTACGATGACGGCGTCGACCCGGCGACGCAGCAGCGAGCGAGCAAACAGACGGGTTCCGACGGCTTGGCTGCGGTCGAGATCGAACAGCACGACGTCATAGCCGAGCCCTGCCAGCGTGCGGTCGATGCCGCTCACGACCGAACTGTAGAACCAGCGGTTAAGCGACGGCACGATGACCCCGATGGCGTGGTTGCGACCCGTCGACAGTCCGGCTGCCGCGACCGAGGGCACGTACTCGAGCCGGGTCGCCGCTTCTTGAACCAAGGCGATGGTCTCTTGCGAGATGCTCGGAATTCCGCGCAGCGCCCGCGACACGGTCGACTTCGACAGGCCGAGCTCATCGGCGATCTGACTGATCGTCGCCATGATTCGTTCTCCGTCTCGCTCGGGACCCGGATGGCCAAGAGCCTCGGCCTTGAGACTATCGCCGACCACCCCCTACGAAAGGCCTCACGACGGTGATTGTCGACCCGCAGCGTTGGATTTGGGACTCGTGGTACGCACAGGATGGCGAGGACCATCACGCCTTCTTCCTGGCCGCGCCGCAGTCGCTCGGTGACCCCGACCTGCGCCACTGGAACGCCGTCGCGGCGCACGCCGTCTCGACCGACCTCCGCGAGTGGCGGCATCTTCCCGACGTACTGGTCCCCGGCGAACCGGGCCGATTCGACGACCAGGCCATTTGGACGGGCAGCGTCGTCAAAGACGGCGACGTCTGGCGGATGTTCTACACGGGCATCGACGCCACCACGCGTGGCTCACGCCAACGCATCGGCCAGGCCATCTCGCACGACCTCGTCACGTGGACGCGCGTCTCGGCGGATCCGATCGTCATGGCCGACCCGCGCTGGTACTCCACATACGACCGCGAGGGTGTCGAGGCATTCCGCGACCCGTGGGCGTTCCTGCACACCGATGGGCGCTGGCACATGCTCGTGACCGCGACCGATCTTTTCGGTCACGGATGCATCGGGCACGCGACGTCTGACGACTTGCTCACGTGGGTTGTCGAAGAACCGCTCGCGGTCAAGACCGGGTTTTTGCAACTCGAAGTGCTGCAGGTGCACACCTTTGGCGAGACTCCCGTGCTGTTCTTCTCCTGCCTCGAGACCGACATCAGCCTCGACTCGGTGGAGCGCCGCACGGGGTACTACAGCGCTCCCGCCGAGTCGCCTCTCGGCCCGTTCGCTCTCGAGCGCAGTGAACCCGTCGGGCCCGAGGGCCTGTACGCGGGACGAGTGCTCGAAACCGCGGAAGGCCCCGTCATGCTCGGGTTCCGCAATGTCACGGCGACCCGGCCGTTCGAGGGCGTCATCGGCGAACCGGTGCCGCTGACGCTCACGTCGCGCGGCACGGCGGTTGAGCGCTAGAAGAAGTCCGGGCTCGGCGTCGACGCGTAGCGGATCGACACATCAGCGTGTCGGTCAAATCGGTAGCCCGAGCCGCGCACCGTGCGCACGATGTCTTCGTAGCCGCCGAGCTTGGCGCGCAGGCGACGAACGTGCACGTCGATCGTGCGTTCGTTGGGCACGTCGTCATCGCCCTCGGCTCCGTCGGCCCACAGCGACGTGATGAGTTCGGCGCGCTCGATCGTGCGGCCCTCGCGAAGAACGAGATACTGCAGCAACTCGAACTCTTTGTAGGTGAGTGCCGCCGTTTCGCCGTCGAGCAAAACGCGCTTGCGGGAGATGTCGATGACGACGCCTTCTGCCTTCGGTTCGGCGCGGGGTGTGTCGTCGCGACGGTAGCGAGCGAGAGCCGACGGATCTTGGAGCGCGAGCCGCACGACGTCGACGTCGCGGCCTCCCGCGCCGGCGGGAGCGAGGGCAACCGCCGCATGGGTTTCCGCGCCGGGCGCGAGATCGACCGTGAGTTTCTTCAGCTCGATGACGAGGCGGCCCAAGTCGATTCCCGCAGCGGTGGCTTTGGCTTCATCGAGGCCGACATAGAGCACGAATCCGCGCGCTTCCGTGCCTTCCGGCACGGCCCGCAATCGTGGTGCGGGCGCGGCAGGAGCCGCGGGTGCGGCCAGGACGGGTGGTGCGGCGGGAGCGGTCGTCGCGACCGGACTGGTACGGGGAGAGAGTGTGGCGAGAGACATCGTGGAGACGCTTTCTGCGGAGTCGAACGGCTCACCACCCGAGATCGGGGTGCCCGAGAGGGCGGTGGCGCTCGGAAGCTGTGTGTCGAGAGTGCGCACCTCGGGGGTGCGGGCAGCGTGAGCCGGAGCATCCGGCCGCGATGCGGAGTGCGTGCGCTCGGTGCGATCAGACATCGTCAAACGATGGATCGGCCGGTCAGCACGACTCGGGCGAGCGGGTGGCCATTTAGGCGCACATTCGACAGCACACGTCAGCGCGTGCCGGCATCATCATGCCAGCGGACTCCACAGCCTTGGGGGCGGTCAGGAGGTTCGCGGTAACGGTCATGGGGGCAAGTATCGCCGAGGGCGACACAGAGCGTCAAGTTGGGCTGGCTCTAGCCCACCGTGCCGTACAGGCGGTCACCCGCGTCACCGAGACCGGGCACGATATAGCCCTTCTCGTTGAGCTTCTCGTCGAGAGCGCCGAGCACGATCGTGACGTCACGCCCCGCCGTGGCTTTCTCGATCATCTCGAGGCCCTCGGGCGCGCCCAGGATGCAGACAGCGGTCACGTCATCCGCGCCACGAGCGAAGAGGAACTCGATGGCCGCGAGCAACGACCCGCCCGTGGCCAACATGGGGTCGAGCACGAAGCACTGGCGGCCCTCGAGGTGGTCGGGAAGACGCTCGGCGTAGACGCTCGGCTCGAGCGTGTCGTGGTCACGCACCATGCCCAAAAAGCCCACCTCGGCGCTCGGCACAAGCTTGACCATGCCCTCGAGCATGCCGAGGCCCGCGCGCAGGATAGGGACGATGAGCGGCCGAGGCTCGCTGATGGCGAGCCCGGTGGTCTGAGCGACCGGCGTCGTGATCGTGACCTCGTGCGTGCGCACGTTGCGCGTGGCTTCGTACGCGAGCAGCGTCACGAGCTCTTCGGTGAGCGCTCGAAACGTCGCCGACGGCGTGCTCTGGTCACGCAGCACGGTGAGTTTGTGGGTGATCAGAGGGTGGTCGGCAACATGTACTCGCATAGGCTCAATCTAACGGAAGGGCGGCGCATGACCACGGTGTCGGAGGGCGATCGTGCGGCCATGCGCGCCGCACTTGTCGAAGCCCGCGGGGCCCTCAGCTCGGGCGATGTGCCCGTCGGCGCCATTGTGCTCGACGCGAGCGGCGGCATAATCGGCCGTGGGCGCAATGAGCGCGAGAAGCACCACGACCCGACGGCTCACGCCGAAGTCGTCGCTGTGCGTCAGGCCGCCGAGGCGACGGGCAACTGGCAGCTGAGCGGATGCTCACTCGTCGTCACCCTCGAACCCTGCGTACTCTGCGCCGGTGCGATCCTGGCCGCGCGGATAGACCGCGTCGTCTTCGGGGCGTGGGACACGAAGGCCGGAGCAGCCGGCAGTGTCGTCGACCTGCTGCGTGAGCGGCGCCTGCCCCACCGGGTAGCCGAGGTCGTCGGCGGGGTCGATGAGCAGGAGTGCGCATCCCTGCTCGCGGAATTCTTTAGCGCACGCCGCTGACGGTCAGAGCGGTGCATTGACGGTCAGAGCGGTGCGCTGACCGGTTGGAGTCCGGGCTCGATGTAGATGACGCGAGCGATCGGCACGGCGGCGCGCACGGCAACCTCGAGCTCGTCGATGATGGCGGCGACGCGTTCGATGGTGGTGCCGGGCTCGAACGTGACCTTCGCGCCCACGAGCAACTCGTCGGGGCCTAGGTACAGCGTCTTCATGTGCACAACACTCGTGACGTCGTCGTGGTCGTCGAGAGCCTGGCGAATGGCGCGCACATCGTCGGCCGAGGCACCTTCGCCCACGAGCAGACTGCCCGTCTCCAGGCCCAAGACAACCGCGACGAGCACGAGCAGCACGCCGATCATGATTGTTCCGACGGCATCCCACATCGAGTCGCCCGTGAGGATCGTGAGGCCAACGCCCAAGAGCGCGAAGGTGAGACCCAACAGGGCTGCGACATCTTCGAGCAGCACGACGGGCAACTCGGGTGCTTTCGCACGGCGAATGAACTGGATCCACCCTTGCGTGCCGCGCACGTGGTTCGACTCGCGTACGGCCGTGCGCAACGAGAACGACTCGAGCCCGATGGCGATCAGCAGCACCACGATCGGCAGCCAGGCGTTTTCGAGCGGGTGCGGCTCTTGCAGTTTTCTGACGCCCTCATAGAGCGAGAAGACGCCACCCACGGAGAACAGGATGATCGCGACCACGAACGCGTAGATGTAGCGCGCGCGGCCGTAGCCGAAGGGGTGCTCGCTATCGGCGGCTTTGCGGGCCCGACGGCCGCCAACCAGCAAGAGAAGCTGATTGCCCGAGTCGGCGACGGAGTGCACACTCTCGGCGAGCATGGCGCTCGACCCCGAGAGCAAGAACGCGATGAACTTCGTAATGGCGATGCCCGTGTTGGCGAGCAACGCAGCGACGATGGCCTTCGACCCGCCAGATGCGCTCACTGTGCGCTCGCGGCGGTGCCTCGATGGCGCATCACCAGAAGACGGCGAGCGCGATGTTCACGAGGGCGAGACCGCCGGCCGTGTGGAAGAACGGCAGCAGCTCGCGCCCACCCCCGCCCGGGGTCTTCCGCTGCTTCAGGAAGCCGAGCAGGGCGACGACAAAGATGACCACGGCGATCGTGAGCTTGACGCCGATCTTGGCGTAGTTCAGGGGTTCGTCGTCGTCGCCACCCATCTCTGCAAGACCGACGAGGGCAAGGCCCGTGACGAGCTGGGTGATGGCGCCGCCGAGCACGACGGAGAAGGCGAACTGGCCCTTCCAGCGGGCCTGCATGAGGAAGGGACCGACGATTGCGGCAAGGCCGATGAAGTGGCCGACGAGGATGACCGAGTGCAGAATGTCCACGGAGTTCTCCTAGGAGGGGGTCAAGCGGTTCGGCACACAACCGTGCCGGGTCACAGCGTAGTGATGAGCGCGACGGATCGCGTCAGTCAGCACCGCGAATGACGAAGACGTCGGTCGGCGGGTTGGCGTCGTCGCGCGGTGCTGCGATCTCAGGCTCGAGAACGATGTCGACCGCTTCCGGGACGAGTTCCCGAATTCGCGAGCGCGCCACGTCGAGCAGAAAGACGACGTCGGCCGTCGGGGTCGCGGGGCCGAAACCGACGCGGGCGGTGACGAGCGTTGTGCCGCTCGCGAGCTCGTGCACACCCACGGTGCCGACGGATTGCACCCCGGGGGTGGCGATGAGCACATCACGGATCATCGTCGACTGCATGGTTGCCTTCCCGTGCGTGGGACTTCGGTTGCCAGCTCGCCTCCAACCTACACTCGTGGCATGAGCGACTCTCTTCCGGCCATCGCGATCATCGGCACCGGTTCGATGGGTGGCGCGATCGCGCGCGGCCTGCGCCAGCCTCAGGTCACGGTCGCCGCGCTTCGGGTCACAACGCGCACCGAGGCCTCAGCAGCGGCCTGGCGTGCCGAGGGGGTCGACGCTCGGGCAACCGAGCATGACGGCGACGCCAACACGTGGGCGGTGACGGATGCCCGCATCGTGCTCCTCGGAGTCAAACCCGCGCAGATCACGGCCGTGCTCGCCGAGCTGGGTCCGAGCTTGCACCCTGAAGCGCTGGTGGTGAGCGTCGCGGCGGGCATCACGACCGAAGCGATGCAGTCTGTCGTGCCTCACCCGGTCGTGCGCGCCATGCCCAACACGCCCGCGCTCATCGGTCGAGGCGTGACGGGGATCAGCGGCGGCTCGCGCGCCACGGCCACCCATCTGGCGCTTGCCGACGACCTGTTTCGCACGGTGGGCACGGTCGTGGAGCTTCCCGAGGCTCAGATCGACGCGCTCTCGACGATCAGCGGCTCCGGGCCGGCCTACGTCTTCCTGCTCATTGAGGAGTTCACCCGAGCGGCCGAGGCGATGGGGTTCGCGCCGGAGGTCGCGGCGCTGTTGGTGCAGCAGACCGTGATTGGTTCGTCGCTGTTGCTGGAGGCGACGGGTGACGACCCTGCCGAGTTGCGACGCCGGGTGACGAGCCCGAAGGGCACTACGGAGCAGGCGATTGCCGTGTTACAGCAGGCCAAGCTCGGTGAGCTCTTCGAACGAGCCGCTCGCGCCGCAGAGGAACGCGCAAGGCAACTGGCCGCCGGAGCATAGGCCGCGCATAGTCCGCACATAGGATCGCGGCTGAAGGTGATGCCGTTGATCCGCGAATCGTCGCGGGTCCCTGACGTAAGGGAGCATCCCGATGGCGAAGAACGACGACACGACCCCTGAACCGGTCACCGACGCGGCGGCGGAGAGCGCACCAACTGCCCCCGCTCCCGTGAGCGCAGCATCTGCCGAGCCGGCAGCGAAACGCTCCGGCGCCCCGAAGGCGCTGGCGATCACGGGCATTGCCGTGGGCGCGGCCCTGTTGCTGGGTCTCACGTTTGCCGGGGGCACGGCCCTCGGCCGCGCCCTGCCCGACGGTCCCGGTGGTCATGGCGGCCAGGGGAGCGACTCAGCGATGGGCCCCCGCGGCGACCGCGGCGAGATCGCTGAGCGCATCGGCGACCGCATGGATCAGCGGGCAGAGAACCGCGATCAGCGTGCGGAAAACCGCGACGACCGCCGCGCGCAGTTCGAGCAGTGGCTCGAAGAACAGGGCATCGACCCGAGCACGATCCCTGGCCCGCCGATGCCGGGCGAGCCCACCGAATAGCGATCCCCGCGTCGATCGGTTCGTGATCCCTCGGGAGCTGGCTTCGGCTCAGTTGTCGAGCGACGCGAACCGGTCGATGTCGGCCTCGGTGCCCGACACGATGATCAGATCGTGGTTCGACACCACCGTTTGCTCGGTGGCGTAGGTGAAGGGTTTGCCCGGGCTCTTCACGCCGACCACCGTGATGCGGTACTTCGAGCGCACCTGTGACTCGGTGAGCGAGAGCCCGCGAATGGGCTTGGGCGGGTACATCTTCACGAGCACAAAGTCGTCGTCGAACTCGATGAAGTCGATCATGCGGCCCGAGAGCAAGTGCGCGACGCGCTCGCCGGCCTCGGCCTCGGGGTAGATCACGTGGTTGGCCCCGATGCGAGCCAAGATCTTGCCATGCGATTGGCTGATCGCTTTCGACCAGATCTGCGGAATCTTGAGGTCAACGAGGTTGGCCGTGATGAGCACGCTCGACTCAATGGACGAGCCTGTGGCGACGACGGCGATGCTGAACTCGTCGGCGCCGATCTGGCGCAGGGCATCCAGCGATCGCGCATCGGCCTGAACGGCGTGCGTGACACGTTCTGCCCACTTCTGCACGAGGTTTGGGTCGTCGTCGACAGCGAGCACCTCGCGCCCGAGCCGCTGCAGCTGGCCCGCGGTTGCCGCGCCGAAGCGCCCGAGGCCAATGACAAGCACGGGTGCGTCGTGGCGAATTCTCTCAACCAACGATGGGCCTCTCTTCGGGCCGGCGGAACAGTTGCCGGCGCTGACTGGCGGCAAGGGCCGCGGCGAGGGTCACTGTACCAACGCGCCCGGCCCACATGGTGGCCGCGAGCACGTACTTCGCGGCGTCGGGCAGGTCATTGCTCGTGAGCCCGGTGGAGAGACCACACGTGGCAAACGCGGAAATGACATCGAACAGCACGAAGTCGAGGGGTGCCTTGGTGATGTGCAAGATGATGACGGTCGAGGTTGCCACGATCGTCGCGCCCCACAGCACAACGCTGACCGAGAGGCGCAGAACATCGTTGGGGATGCGACGCTCGAAGGCTTCCATGTCGTCGACGCCGCGTGCCTCGGCGACGGCCGCAAAGAACAACACAGCGAGCGTCGTCACCTTGATACCGCCGGCCGTGGATGCCGAGCCACCGCCCACGAACATGAGCATGTCGAGCACCAGCAGGGTCGAGCCGTTCATCTCGCCGATGTCGACCGTGCTGAGGCCTCCCGAGCGCGACATGATGGAGGTGAACAGCGCCGTCATCGGTCGCGTGACCCCGTCTTGGCTCCCGAGCGTTGCGGAGTTCGACCACTCGAGGAATCCGATGACCACGGCCCCCACAGCGATGAGGATGAGGGTCGTGACAAGCGTGACGCGCGCGTGCAGGCTCAGGCGGGCACGCGTACGCAGCCATCGTGCGAGCGCGAAAATGACGGGGAAGCCGATGGCGCCGAGAAACACGGCGATCGACAAAACCGAGAGCATCCACGGGTCGCTCGCGAAGCGTTCCATGCCGGGGGTGAAGGGCACGAACCCCGTGTTCGTGAAGGCCGAGAGGGCGAGGTAGAAGCCCTGCCACAGGGCCGTCCAGATGTCGAAGCCCTCGATGAGAAGGCGCGGAACGATGAGCGCGGTGATGGCGAGCTCAATGACGATCGCGCTCGCCGCAACCGTGAACAGCAGGCCGCCGATCTCGCCAAGCCGAACGGCTTGCGATTCGGCCACCGGGCGCGCGTGCACCCGCGCAGCATTCGTGTCGCTCGCCGCAATGAGCTTGGCCCGCAGCCCAATGCGGCGGGCAACGATGAGTCCCAGGATGCTCGCCATCGTCAGCACGCCGATGCCGCCGATCTGCATCGCAAGAATGATCACGACATTGCCGAACGGCGACCAGTACGAGGCCATGTCGACCGTGGCGAGGCCCGTGACGCACACCGCCGAGACCGCGGTGAAGAAGGCGTCGGCGAGTGGGGCGCTTGAGCCGACGCCGGCCTTGGCGATCGGGAGCGTCAGCAGCAAGGTCGTGATGAGGATGAGGCCCGTGAAGATGAGAATGGCAAATCGCGCGGGCGACGCCGTGAAGGCGTCTGTCAGCGAGGCCCACGCGCGGCCCACCGGGCTCAGGTAGTTGTCGCGCCGGTTGCCGCGAATGCGGTTCGTCGTGGACATCGGGGCTCCTCACCGGCCAGCAGACCGCGTTAGATGGTACTCCGAGGCGGGGCTGACTAGCCTGGTGGCATGGCCGACATCTTCGACGTGATCGCCGACGCCACTCGTCGGGAACTGCTCCAGCACTTGCTCGACGCTTCGTTGCGAGGCGATAGCGGCACGGGAGAGCTCAGCGTGAGCGAGCTCGTTGAGCGAATGGACGCAACGCAGCCGACGGTGTCAAAGCACCTCAAGGTGCTGCGTGACCACGGCCTCGTGACGGTGCGTGACGAAGGTCAGCATCGCTACTACGCGGTCGACTCCGCCCCTCTCGAAGAGGTCGAGGACTGGATCATCCCTTTCCTCAGCGCCGACTTTGACCCCGACAACGATGGATCGCCGGTCTTCGCCGCCTGGGCGGGCGCGAACGTGGCCGGCGCGGGTAGCTCGATGGGGCGCGTTGCTGCCGACGCCTCGCACCAGGCGCGCAGCCTCATTGAGGGCGCGCAGGAGAAGCTGCACGACGTTCAAGAGGCCGTCAGCAAGCGACTGCCCTGGAAGAGCCACGACGAGTCGAACTGACCCCCTTTTCTGGCGTCTTTACACGAGTCACACCAGCCCCTACTCTGAACTTCGTGCACACGCGCCACGAGGGCGCCCTGCACGAGGACGACAGGATGGCTGCCCATGACCCGCGATCTTTCTGACGTGCGGTTTCTCACGGTCGGTGAGGTTGCCGACATGATGCGCGTCTCGACGATGACCGTGTATCGCATGGTGCACGCCGGCGAGCTGCCCGCCATTCGCTTTGGTCGTAGCTTCCGCATCCCCGAATCGGCGGTCGTGACGGCCATCGAGACGCCCATCGCCGACGTCGGCTAGACTCGCTCGGTACATGACACGGTCCTGAACGGGCCGTTGCTCCCGTTCAGTCGACGATCAGAGGATTTCCATGGGTTCTGTCATCAAGAAGCGCCGCAAGCGGATGGCGAAGAAGAAGCACCGCAAGCTGCTGCGCAAGACGCGTCACCAGCGTCGCAACAAGAAGTAGGGC
>JAYUKK010000092.1:0-4393 GCA_043764515.1 Microbacterium sp. | reverse complement strand
GCCGCCACGGTCGAGGCCGAGGGGCTGGATCGCTACCGTGCGGTGCCCGAGGGGCTCGACCCCGTCGTCGCGGCCACGGCGCAGGCCATCGCTGAGGGCGCCGCGGGCCCGTCGCCCTACGACCAAGCGCTCGCTCTGCAGCGGTTCTTCACGGGGGGCGATTTCGTGTACTCCGAAGAGGCCCCCGTCGAGCAGGGTTATGACGGCACGGGCGCCGACATTGTCGCGGTATTTCTCGAGGCCCGCGCGGGCTATTGCGTGCACTATGCCTCCGCCATGACGCTCATGGCCCGCACCCTGGGCATTCCCGCGCGCATCGCCGTGGGGTTTGTTCCCGGAACGCCGAGCACCAATGTGCCCGGCGAGTTTGTGGTGACGACCGATGATCTGCACGCGTGGCCCGAGTTGTACTTCGACGAGCTGGGCTGGGTGCGGTTCGAGCCGACTCCCTCGCGCGGTGCCGTGCCCGACTATGCGAGCGACGCGGTTGCTGCCCCCGGTGACGAGCCCGCGGTCGACCCGGAAACGGGCGAGACGATCGCTCCGACGCCCGCCGCGACGACCCCGGCCGACCCTGACGCGATCGACCCGGGCGTCGACCCGAGCGGCGAGGCGGTCGACCCGAGTGATCTCATCGACGGCGGCTCTGACGGATCCCTCGACGGTGCTCTGGGCGCCGGCCCGAATGGCGGGGGCGTGGATGCGCGCCTCCTCGCCATGCTCGGCGCCAGCCTGCTCGTGGCGCTGCTTCTGCTGCCCGGCCTGTGGCGGGCGCGTCGGCGCGCGGCTCGGCGCCGGTCGTCGGATGCTCTCGACCACTGGCGCGAACTCCGCGACACGGCGCGCGACCTGGGGCTGCCCGCCGACGACACCCGCACGCCCCGCGAGCTCGCCGCCGCCTGGTCGGAGCGTCTCGGGCCCGCCGATGCCGTGGCACTCGAGCGCGTGCGCTCGGCGCTCGAAGCCCGCGCGTATGGGGCCATCGACCGCCCGGCTGCGCGCGAGGAGCTCGACCGAGTGCTGCGCGCACTGCGCCGCTCGACGCCCGTGTGGCGGCGCATCCTCGCCGTCGTCGCGCCGATCTCGCTGCTCGACCGCACGCCCGCCGACGAGCGTCTGCTGGCCGATGTGCTCTCGGCCTAGGCTGAACTGATGTCTGCTCTCGTCTCGCTGATCGTTCCCGTGCGCGATGCCGCGAGCGCCAAGAGCCGCCTGGCCGCCGGGGGAGGGGCTGACGCCGATGCTCGGCGCGCATCCCTCGCTGCGGCGATCGCGCTCGACACCGTCGTCGCGGCGCGCGCTGCGCGCGAAGTGGGCGAGTTCATCGTGGTTGGCTCGCTCTCCGAGTCCCTCGACGGCGTGCGTGTGATCGACGACCCCGGCTTTGGCTTGCTCGTCGCTATCGGGGCCGGTCTTGCGGCCGCCGACCCCGCGGCTCCGACCGCCGTGCTGCTCGGCGACCTGCCGGCCCTGCAACCGGCGGACCTCGACGCCGCCCTCGTCGCGGCGAGCGAACACCACTGGGCGTTCGTTCCCGACGCCGAGGGCACGGGCACGACGCTCGTCGTCGCCGCTGCGGGGCTACCCCACTCGTTGCGATTCGGCGCCGACTCGGCCGAGCAGCACAGCGACGCGGGCTACCTCGAACTCACCGTGCGCGAGCACTCGGGTCTGCGCCGCGACGTCGACACGCTCGTGCAACTCGCCGCTCTGGGCGCGCTTGCCGATGCTGGCGTCGTGCTTCTGGGCCCGCGCACGCGCGCCCTGCTCTAACCGCGCACGCGCGCTACTCGCTCGGCGGGCCGCCGGCCGCAGCGGCTGGGTCCATCCAGAACGGGTCCCAGTAGTGGCCGTCGGGGTCCTGGAAGGCCCGGCTGTACATGAAGCCGAGGTCGCGCGACTCCCAGGGCGCGCCGCCTGCCTCGACGGCGCGAGCGACGAGCGCGTCGACATCGTCACGACTGTCGCAGCTCAGCGCGTACTGCGCGCCGATCGCTGCGTGAGCATCCGCCACCCCTTTGCCCGGGGTGAAGCTGCTGAAGAAATCGTGCGTCAGCAGCATGACGTAAATGGTGTCGCTCACGATGATGCACGACGAGTTGTCGTCGGAGAACATCGGGTTGAGCGTCCAGCCGAGCGCCTCGTAGAAGGCGGTCGACCGGCCAACGTCGGCGACCGGCAGGTTGATGAAGACCATTGTGGGCATGGGCTCCACTATGCCCCCGAACGTACCTCCGCGATAGAGAGCGCGAGCCGCCGGCCCGTGGCCGCGTAGCCCTCGGTTCGGTGCGACTGAGCGACCGCAATGCGCTCCGGGTCGGGCGTTCCGTAGGTCGTCGTGCGCTGGCGCGCGACGCGTCCGATCGAGCTGGCCAGCTCTTCGAGCTCAGCGACCGTCTTCTCAGAACCGTTGTCGGCGCCCGCCATGCGGCTAATCGTCTCTTCCATGAGAGTGCCGCCCACATCATCGGCACCGCCCTTCAGCATGAGCCGAGTGCCGTCATCGGTGAGCTTCACCCACGAGGTCTGAATGTGGTCGATGCGGCCGTGCAGCATCAGGCGTGCGACGGCGTGCACCGCGCGGTTCTCTTGCGGCGTTGGGCCGGGCCGCGCCACCCCCGCGAGGTAGACGGGTGAGCTCGCGTGCACGAAGGGCAGCAACACGAACTCGGTGAAGCCCGCGGTGTCGTCTTGCACGCGCGCGAGGGTGCGCAGGTGGCCGACCCAGTGGTGCGGAGCATCCACGTGCCCATACATCATCGTGCTCGACGAACGAATGCCGAGACGATGCGCCGTGCTGACGATCTCGATCCACTCAGCGGCGGGCAGCTTGCCCTTCGTGAGCACCCACCGCACTTCGTCGTCGAGAATCTCGGCGGCCGTACCCGGAATCGTGTCGAGCCCCGCCTCTTTCGCGGCCGTCAAGAAGTCGGTGAACGACAACCCGGTTCGGGATGCTCCATTCACGATCTCCATGGGGCTGAAGGCGTGTAGATGAATGCCGGGCTGGCGCTTCTTCACTTCGCGCGCGAGGTCGAAGTAGGCCGTGCCGGGAAGGTCGGGGTGGATTCCGCCTTGCATACAAATCTCGGTCGCGCCGAGCGCCCACGCCTCATCAACGCGGTCGCCGACCTGCTGCATCGAGAGTGTGAAGGCGTCGGCGTCAGTGCGCCGCTGGGCGAACGCGCAGAAGCGGCAGCCGGTGTAACAGACGTTCGTGAAGTTGATGTTGCGGTTGACGACGTAACCGATCTCGTCGCCGACAGTGTCGCGGCGCACTCGGTCGGCCAGGTCGGCGAGCGCGTCGAGGTCGGCGCCGTCGGCCTGCAGCAGGGTCAGGTAGTCGTCGTCGCTTAAGCCGGCGGGAGCATCCTCGGCCCGACGCAGCACCGCCGCGACGCCCGTGCTGACGGCGACGGTGCGCTCGCGGGCATCCGTTGTCGCTTCCCGCAGCTCGGCCCAGTCGCCGTAGACGTCGTCGAAGTCGCTGCGGGTTTCGGTGCGTCGACCTTCGGTGTCGATCTCGACGTGCAGGTCGGTGCGTCCGGTGCCGGCGCGGCTCGCCCAATCGGGGTCAGGCTCTTGCCACGGGATGCCCCGCAGCACGGCGGCCTCGTTGGCCAGCCCATCGGCTCCGGCCAGGGCCCGCACGTGCGGAACGATGCGCGGGTCGAGCCACGGCTCTTCGGCGCGCACGTAGTGGGGGTGTGCGGTGAGGCGCTCGCGCAGCGTAAAGCCGGACTCGCTCGTCAAGCGCGCGAGCTCGTCGATCTGGGGCCAGGGGCGCTCGGGGTTGACGTGGTCGGGAGTCAGCGGGCTCACCCCGCCCCAGTCGTCGATGCCAGCGCGGATGAGCATGCCGAGCTCTTCGGCGTCGGTGAGGTTCGGCGGCGCTTGTACGCGAGCGCCCGGACCGAGCACGAGGCGGCTGACGGCGACGGCGGCGATGTATTCCTGCAGCGCAAGATCGTCGGCGGCGCGCATCGCCGTTCGCGGCTTGGCGCGAAAGTTCTGAATGATGACCTCTTGCACGTGCCCGTGCCGCCGCGAGGTCGCCCGAATGGCGAACATGCCGTCGACGCGTTCGGCGTAGGTCTCGCCGATGCCCAGCAGCAAGCCGGTCGTGAAGGGGATCGCGCTGCGGCCGGCGTCTTCGAGCACCCGCAAGCGCAGCTCGGGGTCTTTATCGGGGCTTCCGAAGTGGGCGAGCCCGCGCGTCTCGAAGAGGCGCTTGCTGGTGGTCTCGAGCATCATGCCCATGCTCGGCGCGACGGGCTTGAGTCGCTGCAGTTCTTGCCAGGTCATGACGCCGGGGTTGAGGTGCGGTAGCAGCCCGGTCTCTTCGAGCACGAGAATCGCGACCGAGCGCAAGTAGTCGATCGTGGAGTCGTAG
>JAYUKK010000091.1:0-16046 GCA_043764515.1 Microbacterium sp. | reverse complement strand
GCTCGACGACCCCGAGCCCGTGTTCGTGCACGACGAAACGGTCTTCGCCGACGGCGTCGCGGTGGGGCGGATGACGAGCGGCGCCTACGGCCACACGCTCGGCCGTGCCGTGGGCATCGCGGCGATCTCGCCGGAGGTCGCGCCTGATGCGAGCTTCACGGTCGAGTGCAAGGGAGTTCGCTTGCCGGCGACCGTTTCGCGGCGCCCGTTCTACGACCCGCGCGGTGAGCGGCTGCGCGGCTGACGCGCTCGCGTGAGCTCAGTCGATTCCGGCAAGCCGCTCGAGAGCGCCCTGCAGAATGACCTGCGCGGGGTGCGCAATCAGATGGTGGTTGAGGTAGACGCCTTCGAGCCACGTCACGACCTCTGAGGCGGGCATCCCCACCGCAGTCCAGTCGATGCCCGGCTCGGCTGCCGCGCGCGGCGCCTGAGTGCGCGCATCGAGCCACGCACGCGCGATGCGGATGCTCGGCTCCTCGCCCTGCGGATCCCACAGCAACTCAATCGGGTGGTGATCCCCGTCGATGTGCTCGTGCTCGACGCTGCCGCTTCCGAGCCACGGCAGAAGCATGAGCTCGCCCTCGAGCTCGACCTCGATGATCTCGAGCGGAACGGGGCCGGTGTCGCGCGCAAAGACGCGGAGCCCGGCCGCATGCCACTCGGCCGCTTCCTCGGCATCGGCCATGAGGTCGGGCACGACGGGCAGCGCTCGGGCGGCGAACTGCCTCGCCCACTCGAGCAGAGCCTCGGTTGGCTCGCGCTTCCACGGGCTGCCGTCGACGTCGCGGCCGTTCGCCTTGTGGAAGTGGTGTTCAAAGCCCTCGTCGCTGACGTCAATGTGCAACTGGCCGGTCGGAAAATGCACGAAAAGACTGACAACGCCGGTCTCCTCGTCGACCTCGGCGTCGAGCTCGGGTCGCCCCAGGCCACGCGGAAGCGGCGGAAGCGTGCCGACGCGGTCGCCCAAATCGAGCACGGCGCGAAACGTCTGGGTAGGCAGCCGGAGCGTGGGGTCGGTCACCGCATCACCCTAGGCGCTCGGCCGAGTGCCCGCAGCGCAGAGGGTTCGGCCGGGGGTTCAGCCGATGAGTCCGACCACGAGACCCGCCAACGTGAGGCCCACGATGTCGCCGCCGACCTCGATCGCCCAGACTTTGAAGCCGTCGCCACCGAAGAGGCGGTGCGACAGCGAGCTCGCGGCGGCGAACCCGACGCCGACGAGCAATCCGGCGAGCGCGCCGCCGAGCGGCCCGACCGGGCCCTGGGCTTCAGCCACGAACCACAGCACACTCGCGAGCGCGATGACTTGCACGAGTGCGCCGAGAGCGGTCATCCCGAACACGACGGCCATGCTCTGTGAGCCGGGCGGGTTGGCGGGGTCGTGGCCTTTGGCACGCATCCATGCCGGGTAGAAGGTCTTGGGGCCGAACCAGAGGGCGCCCGAGATGAAGTAGACGACGAAGCCGGCCAGCACGCCGAGCCAGTTCAGTTCGAGAAGAAACATGGCGGCGACGCTACTCCCGACGCGGCTGTCTTCGCGACCCCCCGCTCGGCTAGGCTCTCGCCCAGTATTTGATTGCCCCACCCCGAACCGAGAGGCCACTCCCATGGCAGAACGCAAGACCACCAAGAAGGTCGTCCGAGTCGAGGTCGACGAGACGGCCGCCGAGCGCGCCGAGTCGACCGAGGCGGGCGCGTCGACCGATTGGAAGCCGACTGCCGAGGCAAAGGGCCAGGCCACCGGGCTGCGCTGGGGCGCCTGGGGCTTCTGGGCCGGTGCGCTCATTGGTGAGGCTCTTGCGATCTACTGGCTGCTGTGGCTCGAGCCCTTCAAGCCCGCCGTCTCGGCGCCGTGGTTCGTCAACTCTGAGACCGCGCTGTGGTTGCTGCTCGGCATGCTGCTCGGCATCGGCCTGCTCGCCGTCGCGGGTTCACAGCTGTGGAAGAAGGCCAACCGCCTCGACCCGGCCAAGAAGTCGGAGCCGTTCCGCTTCTTCGTGCAGAACCAGCTCGGCGCCATCATCACGATGATCGCGTTCTTGCCGCTCATCATCTTGATCTTCCTCAACAAAGACATGGACGGAAAGCAGAAGGGCATCGCGGGCGCCGTGGGCATCGTCGTGCTCATCGTTGCGACGCTGCTCGGTGCCTCGTTCAATCCGCCGTCGGTCGAGCAGTACGCCAACGAGGGCCAGATTCCTGAGTACAGCGCGATCGTGCAAGAGCTCACGGGTGAGGACTACGTCACCTGGACCCAGAGCGGCAGCGTCTACCACCTGTGCCTCGACGCCTCGGCGGTCAACCGCGTGTCGGCTGACGGTGCCATCTACGAGGGAACCGTGGATGCTGCACACGCCGATGGCAAAGATGGCCTGACCCTGCAGGTCTCGCAAGAACTCGGCGAGTGCGGTCTGCCCGCGCCGGAGAACCTCAGCGACCTCGAGACTGAGATTCGCGAACTGCGCGAGACCGTCGAGGTCGACAACGCGCCGGCCGACGCTCCGGCCGACGCTCCGGCTGAAGAGCCCGCGGGCTAAGCGCGGCAGTGTTTCTAGCGAACGGGGCAGGGCGTGCGAGCGCCCCGCCCCGTTCGTTGTGTGCGCAGTGTGCGCTGCGTTCGATCTGAGCTGTACGCGCTGCGCCATTTGCTGGTTACGCAGTGTGCCGCTCGCGGCACATGCCGCGTGCGGCACACACGCCGGTGAGCATGCCGCGAGCGGACTAACCCGACGTGACGCGGGGCATCGCGGCACCGTACTGTTGACGCATGTTTCTTCGCCGCATGATCGCGCGCATCTTCTGGGCCTTCAGTTCGTGGCGAATGGTGTCAGAGCCCGCACCCGATCGACCGACCGTGTTGATCGGTGCGCCCCACACCTCCAACTGGGATTTCGTCTTCATGCTGGCGATCGCATGGAGGCTCGACATGCGCTTTCGCTGGCTCGGCAAGATCAGTCTCTTCACAGGCTGGAAGGGACCGATCATGCGCGGCCTCGGCGGCATCGCCGTTGATCGGGATGCGCCCAGCGCCGTGGTCTCAGAAGTCCTCGCGCGCATCGAGTCGGGAGACGTGTTCGGCCTCGTCGTCACCCCCGACGGCACCCGCAAGGGCCACACCCACTGGAAGTCGGGCTTCTACCGCATCGCGCGCGAGGCCGGATTGCCGGTGACCCTCGGCTACGTCGACCGCACGACGAAAACCACCGGGCTCGGCCCCACCATCGACCTCACGGGCAACGTGTCGACCGACATGGACGTCATCCGCGCCTTCTACGCCGACAAGTCGGGCGTGAAGCCCGAGCACCGCGTCGAGCCCCGCTTGCGCGAAGAGCTCGCGGGCTAGGCCGCTCGACCGTTCGCGCGCCGGCGGCGCGTTCGTTGGTGATGTGTGTGAAGCCCGTTTGACGTCAAACGGGCTTCACACTGTTGCGGGGGCGGTGTCCGTCAAACGCAATGTGCCTCGCGCGGCACGTGCCTTAAGGGGCACATTGCCTGAGCAGCCCATCCGGCGCGTGTGAGAATCGCCGCGTGACCTTCTTGCTCGGGCTGATCTTCGATCTATTGTTCGGGTGGCTCTGGTGGGTCATCCCCGACGAAGTCCAACGCCGAAACGATCGCAAACGGTTTCTTGAGGGCGAGGTGCGGTGCGCAATCCGGGCCGTGAAAGGGCGAGTGCTCAACATCGGCACCGAGTGGAGCGTGGGCGTCGCGCAGATTTCGCCCGGGATGCTGCACTTCACGCCCGCGATCGGGATCGTCGGCACACGCGAGGTGCGAGTGCTGAGCATCCGTGACCGCGACGATTCGATCGGGCTGAGCAAACACGAGTATCCGGTGGGCGATTGGCTCGACTTCGTCGTCACGACCGCGGCCGGCGAGCTCGTGGTGCGGTTTCCGCTCGAAGTGGGCGACGCGGCGGCCGAGGTGATCAGCCCACCGGAGGCATAGAACGACCAGTGGGTCGGCTTACCGTGAGAGTCAACCTCCTAGGTGGCTCGCGACGGTCGGATCATGCCGAACGACGAATTCGACCACTGGCCATAGTTCGTCAAGACGCGAGTTGACGAGAGCCTGTTCTCGCGACAACAGCTCTGCATCGATGGTCGCGTCCGGTGTCGGCCAAACCGCGTCAATCAGCGACATCGCAAAGTCATCACCGTCAGGAAAGACTCGGCAAGCGAACGAGTGCCGCGCGCCGTTTTCGTTCCAGTCGTCAGAGAAGACAATGTGAATCCACGCCTCGTGGCCCCCGTGATGTGTGCACTGAGCCATAAAGACCGCGTGGGCACCCCCGTGGCGCAACACGAAGCCCGTCACCCTTGTGACCGGCTCGCCGCACTCATCGCACTCTGACGTCAACACCGCGCTGGGCTCGTCAAACGAGAACTCGTTCGCCGCTGGAGCGCGGTTCACGCGAGGGCTCTCCATGCCTTCATGGTTCCCCAGCTGACCTGCGCAGTCGAGTGAGAGTCGGGCATTGTTCGTCAGCTCACCCGGCAGGAGCAGATCCAGCAACGGCGCTCAGCGCTTCCAGGTACCGCGTCTTGACGTAGATGGCCGAGACCGCGCTGAGCTCGTAACCCAAAGGCTCGTCGTGCCAGGTTCCGTCGGGGCGAACCTCGTGAAGGTAGACGTGACGATCAAGGATCTCGTCGAACATCCCGGCCCAGAACGCACTGCGCTCGCGCTCTTTCTCAATGCCTATGAGGCCTCCCCTGCTGCCGAGGTCGGCGAGCACACCCCGAGTGCGGTCAAGGTCGAGTTCGTGCGCGTACTGACGTGGCCAGTCCGGTTGTGACTTCGCGAAGGTGGTCGCAATGGTGCCGTCAGGCTCTACTCGCGCCACGTCGTCCACGCGAAACGCCACGAAACCGTCGGCGTAGCCGCCCTCCGAGACCTGGGCCATAAGGGCCCACTTGGCGCCGATGCGAACGACGAAACCGTAGAGCGGCTCGGCGTACGTGGGCTTTCGATCGACCCGCACCACCACATTCTCGGCGATGGCCGCGAGCAACCTCTCCCGCTTACTCATCGCTAGTGGTGCCGCTCAGTAACCTCAGCTTCGGTTCCACGCTCGTCCGACTCAGCGGAAGATCGGGGCTTGGCTGATCCCGTACGAGAAAAGCGAGAGCCAGACGATGAAAAAGATCACCTGGAAAGTTGTACCCGCCACCCCGATGATGACGGCCGCGAGCGCAAGCCCGTGACCGGCCTCATTCGAGACCGCAATCTGGCGTCGGGCCATGACACCGAGAACGATGCCAACGATAGGAAGCATGAAGCTGGCGATGAACCCGACAAGTGCGAGCGTGTTGGTGCGGGGCGGAAAGGTCGTGGTCATGCCTCATCTTTGCATGTACTCCCCACCTGGCGGCAGTCCATCTACCCGTGCTCATCTCCTACGCTGACACCGTGACTGATGCCCCCACGCCGTCATCGGCGACGGATGCTCCCCCGCGCCTCTTCGTCTACGGCACCCTCGCGCCCGGACGCCCGAACGAGCACGTGCTCGCCGACCTCGAGGCCACCTGGACTCCAGCGCACGTGCGTGGGCACCTCGTCGCGCAAGGGTGGGGAGCCGCGCTCGGCCACCCCGGCCTCACGCCCGACGAGTCCGCGCCCTGGGTCGACGGGCTGCTCTTCGAGAGCGCCGAACTGCCCGAACACTGGAGCCGCCTCGACGACTTCGAGGGCCCCGGCTACGAGCGCGTGCTCGTGTCGGCACGGGTCGACGACGGCAGCAACGTGTCGACCTTCGTCTACGCGATTAGCTCGCGCACGGAAAGCTGACGGAGACAGGTGCCACTGATGTGAGCACGTGCAGTCTCACTGCTGTGATGTCGGGAGCTCGCCCATTCGCCCCGCGATGAGTTCTACATACTCCGCGACGTCCTGCTCGAGGATGCGACCATCCGTAAGAACACGGACCTGCACGACGAGGTTGCCGCGTTGCAGATCCCACACGTACGACCGCCAGCGTGGCCCGGGGGTTCCTTCGCGAACCCAGCCGACCGCTGCCACCTCCTGCGGAACGTCGATGGCGGCTTGCGCCGTGATTTGCACAAGGGTCGTGTCGAGGCCTCCCGCACTGGGAATGTCCAAGTCTTGCCAGGGACACGCTGCCACCCGCGAGTGAAGGTCCCGCATGAAGGCTGTTGCGTCGTCCGTCGTGGGGAATTCGCGGGCCGCGATATCCGTCATCTCGAAATCCGTTTCCCAGGTTTGCACCCACAAAATCGGATCGGCAGAGGTGTTGTCAGAACCGACCGCGAAATAAGGAGCGTTCGACAGCACGAAAGAGCACTGTTGATCTCCGCCGATTTCGAGCCAACCCGCTCCGACCTCCGGGGCCACCTCTCCGACCGTGAGGGCCTCGAGATCCCCCACTGCATAGACCTCGTCCTCGATGGAGAGCACCGAGAGATCGGCTGCGGATACGGCCAAGTCGCTCGCATCGTCGAGCTCGAGACACGCCTCTGGGCATTGGACCGGCACCAGAGCGACTGGTTGCTGCGGCGGGCCCTGAATAAACGCCTGGTCGGGGCTGGTCTCTTCCAGGCTGTGGGTGACGTACGACGTGAACCCGATGACCATCACGACGATGAAACCCACCACGGCGAGCACGACGACACCCGACCCGGCAATGAGGGCCCACCCCCACAACGGCAGGCCGCGCTTTGTCGGCGGATCGGCCGCCATTTGGGGTTCACTCATGGGTCGGACCTCCTGCTCAGCGGAAGATTGGCGCTTGGCTGAGCGCTGTGCTGAACAGCGACAGCCAGACGATGAAGAAGATCACCTGGAACGTCGTGCCTAACGCCCCGATAATCACGGCCGCACGCGCGAGGCCCCGACCGCCCTCCGTCGTGATGGCGATCTGGCGCTGCGCCATCGCGCCGAGAACGATTCCCACGATGGGGATCATGAAGCTCGCGATGAAACCAACCAGCGCCAGGGTGTTCGTGCGGGGCGGGTACGTCTCAGTCATGCGGCCATCTTGACATGAACTCGACTCCGACTCGGAAGTGGATGAAGTCGAGTTCGCGTGGTTGGGGACGCGGACGTCGAGGGATGGAGACCGCAGCACAACCACAATTCGCAATCGGTTCACTCGTCGTTCGTCGCGGATGCTCGATTCCAGTGATGTAGTCGAAGCATGGACATCGTCAAGATTGAGAAGAAGCAGACCCTGAGCCGAGAAGAGGCCGCTCACCAGCTCCGCGCGATCGCGGACGAGCTGGCGTCAGGCAACGGCATCCTCATGGAGCGCGACGGCCTGCGGGTCACCGTCACGCTGCCCGACGAGGTCACCATGGAGGTCGAGGTCGAGATCGAGCACGACGAGCGCGAGTTCGAGATCACGCTCTCCTGGTAGTCGCGGCTCTCGTCGCGTTCGACGCGGGGCCCTAGAACACTCTCGACACCAGCGTCACGACTGCCATACCAGCAGCACCTGCTCGGCCTCGAACTCCACGAATCGCTCACGCTCAACGAACCCGAGGTGAGCAAGCAGCGAGAGCGACCGTTCGTTGGCGGCCTGCGTCACCGCGATGATCGGGTCGCCGTGTGTGACCTCCGCGCTGGCCCACGCAAGAACGAGGCGGCATGCCTCGCGAGCGTAGCCACGCCCCCACACCTCCGGCACGAACTCGTACGACAGCTCGATCTCGCCCGTGCGATAGGGCCCGATGTGCACGAGACCGACAGGTTCGCCGCTCTGAGTCACCTCGACTGTGAATGCGCCCCGCCATGGCGTCTCCGCGACACGCTTCGGGATGTCCGCCGCAGCCACCGGCCCACCCAAGTACGCCCGTACCAGCGGGTCGGAGTACAGCCGCTCGAAGAGTTCCGCATCAGAGTCGCGGGCATCCCGAACCGTCAGTCGCTCGGTGACGATCGGTTCAATCGGCCACTCCATGCGCACGCAAACCCCACAAGTTTGGACGAGACTCGATCACGTCATCGATCATCGTCCGGTGCCTCGAGTTTTTCGCGGCCATTTACGAAACAACGAACGGACCGATAGGACCATCGCCACCGAGAGCATGACAATCGCCGTGCCTAACCCCGCGACTGCTGAGCCGAGCGTACCTTCGTCCCATCGACCCCCTAAGTCGATCGGAGCGCTCATGTTCCCACCTACTCCGATCCAGAGCGTCGCGAGGATGCTGACCACCACGGTGAGCACGGCGGCGAGGACGACTGCACCGGCGAGTTCACCCCATGGTTTCCGGTGCGGTCTGCGCCGAGATCGACCCACAGGTGGACTCCTAACTCGAAAAGGGATAGCTGTGGCGGACCTGGAGAAGGTGGCCGGGCTGGCCTTCCTTGTTGGCCACCACCCGCGCGCGCTCGGGATCAGGGCGAGCGGTTCAACCCTTGCCGCGATACACGAAGACCGGGAACTGCGCGTCTACACGTCAGCTACAGATTGTCTTCCAGCATTTCCTGCCACGTTGCGTAGACACTGCACCACGGAAATTGCGGGTCTGTCTCTTGACGGTATGTGAGGTGCACCCACGCCCACTGGCCACTTTCAGGTAGCCACCGCACGACATCCTTCATCAGCTTCTTGACCGCGACGACCTGCACAGTAACTCCGTACAGCAGGTGACCTGCGGGCATTTCCGCTCGGAGTTCGGCCAAGATCTTGGCCTCGTGATGTTTCGATGCCCACCACCAACGGGGTCCTAAGTCCGTGAGGTCTACAGGAGGCCACCCCGTTGAGGGTCTATCCGTTCGGCCCACCTGAGCAGTGGCAGCTTCGTCAGCCCCATCCGTTCCGCCAAACCCGACGGTGTCGCCACCGTGCGTCCTAAGCGAGAGCTGCCATATGTCGGCCGCGACAGACCGATATCTCTCGGCATCGCCGGCGGTCGACTCGTCGAACCAATGGACAAACTCTTCGTAGACGATTTGAGCGACATCCTCTTCAGACTGAGCAGACGGAAGCCGTTTGAGGATCGTCTCAGCCTCAGGGTGGTACTCGTCGGTGTTGTGGCCGAAGCTGATGCCGATGGGATCATCCCGAAAGAGGAGTTCTCCGATCGACCGCAGCAATTCCGAGTTACTCACCCTTGACTCCTTCTTTGAGGAAGCAGAAATCCAACGACAACGACGCCTGCGTCAATCCTTAGCGGCTGCCAACCAAATTTCTTCGAAAGCTTCGCGAGTAATCTCTATGGCACTGAAGTCAGGCATGTCGTCGATGGCCGTGATTGGCGGCACTGCTGCCGACCCCAGCACTGTAGAACCTTCTTCGTGGTGCGCGTCAGCACGAGCCAGTCGCCCATCGTCGAATACGTCAACCTTCCGCACCTCCCAGCCAGAATCGATCTCGGCGAACAGCAACACCGGACTATCGCCTGCGGCTCCGCGCCAGGTGACCATTTGCCAGTAGCGATGCTCAGCCATGTTCGAACGCCCGAGAACTACACGTTGAAGCGGAACTCGACCACGTCGCCATCTTGCATGACGTAGTCCTTGCCTTCGATTCGCGCCTTGCCCTTGGAGCGGGCCTCGGCGACCGAGCCGCAGGCGACGAGGTCGTCGAAGCCGATGACCTCGGCCTTGATGAAGCCGCGCTCGAAGTCGGTGTGGATCACGCCCGCGGCCTGGGGGGCCTTCCAGCCCTTGCCGATGGTCCACGCGCGCGACTCTTTCGGTCCGGCGGTGAGGTAGGTCTGCAGGCCGAGGGTGTCGAAGCCGATGCGAGCCAACTGCGCGAGTCCGCTCTCGCTTTGACCGGTCGAGGCGAGGAGTTCGGCGGCGTCGGCGGCATCCATGCCGATCAGTTCGCTCTCGATCTTCGCGTCGAGGAAGACGGCCTTGGCGGGGGCGACGAGCGCGGCCAGCTCGGCCATGCGAGCTGCGTCGCCGAGCACGCCCTCGTCGACGTTGAACACGTAGATGAAGGGCTTCGCGCTCAGGAGGCCGAGCTCGCGGATCGGCGTAGCGTCAAAGCCGGCGGAGGAGAGGGTGGTGCCGGCGGAGAGCAGCGCGTGAGCATCCACCGCCGCCTGAAGCACTGAGGGGTCGGCCTTCTTGCCTTTGACCTCTTTTTCGTAACGCGGAATCGCCTTCTCGAGCGTCTGCAGGTCGGCGAGCATGAGCTCGGTGTTGATGGTCTCCATGTCGCTGGCCGGGTCGACGGCTCCGGCGACGTGCACGACATCGCTGTCGGTGAAGGCGCGCACGACCTGCGCGATCGCATCGGATTCGCGGATGTTCGCCAAGAACTGATTGCCCAGGCCCTCGCCCTCGCTCGCACCCTTGACGATGCCCGCGATATCGACGAACGACACGGCGGCCGGCAAGATGCGCTCGCTACCGAAGATCTCGGCGAGGATCTTCAGGCGCTCGTCAGGCAGCTCGACCACACCGACGTTGGGCTCGATGGTGGCGAACGGATAGTTCGCCGCGAGCACGTCATTTTCGGTGAGCGCGTTGAAGAGGGTGGACTTGCCGACGTTGGGCAGGCCGACGATGCCGATAGTGAGAGCCACGAGCATCTAGTCTAGGCGCGCCACAAAGGTATGATCTAAAGCATGCCCCATGGCTTTGAGCGCATCGTCGCGCACCCTGAACGTCTTGCCCATTCCGCCGAGCAGAGCGCCGAGCTTCCCGGCGACACGATCGTCGCGCGCCTGCGGCTTGACGGCTGGCACGACGTGACCGTGCGCGTGCTGCACCCCTTCACGTGGGATGCGAAGTTTCGCGGCTTCCGCATCGATGAGCTCGCTGTCACTCCGGCGCGGCCGCGCACGCTCGTGTCGGGTGGCTACTCGGTTGCCGACGCGGCCGTGCTCAACCTCGACGACGTGCGCGGCTCGCGCACGGCCTTCGACTTTCCCGAGGGCGACCAGCACGACGGCGTGCTCTACCTCTCGGCCGGGCACTCCCCCGAGTTGCACGAGCGCTACCACGACGCCGCCGGTTGGTGCACCGTCGCCGCCACCGACGCTGACGGTCGGCGGGTCGCGCTCGCGACGGCCCTCGACCGCAGCGACTGCGTGTTGCTCGACCTGCTCGCCGACGACCACGGCCTGACCGTGCAGACGCGCCTGCCGTGGCAGACCTTCCGCCCCGCCGCGCTTCCGGCGACGGATGCCCTGCCCGGCCTGCACGTGCGCCACGGGCTCGGCGACCACGAGACCGCCGAGGCCTGGCTGCGCGAGTTGCTCGAGGCGACGGTGCCGAGCCGCGCATCCGTCGCCCCACCGCCGCTCATTGCCGACACCTGGGGCTTCGGCACCGACATCGACCCCGAGCGGGTTACGGCGTTCTTCGACGTCGCCGCCTCACTCGGCGTCGAGGTCGTGACAGTCGACAAGGGCTGGGAAGACCACGTCGGCGACTGGTATGCGCAGTCGGGATACGCGGGCGGAGTCGCGGGCATCGCCGCGCTCGCGCACGACCGCGGCATGCGCCTGGGCCTGTGGGTGGGCGCGGGCAACGCTTCGCCCGAGTCGGCGGTCGCGATCGCGCACCCCGACTGGCTCGCGACGTGGAACGGCCGGTACCAGATGGTCTCGCACCGCAATCACTCGCTGTGCCTCGGTCATGAGCCCGCGCGCGATCACGTGCTCGCGTGCCTCGACCGCCTGGTGCGCGACGGCGTCGACTGGCTGCTGCACGACTTCGAGACGATCAGCCGCTGCGACGCCGACCACCACACGCACGACCCGGGTGCGGGCGAGGCAGCCGGAGTTGTCGGCTGGTACTCGGTGCTCGCGGCCCTGCGCGAGGCGCACCCCGACCTGCTGATCGAGAACTGCTGGAACGGCGGCAAGCCCCTCGACCTCCAGATGATCGCGCACCACGACACGACGATCGGCGACGACTGGTGCCGCTCAGAAGAGAACCGGCTCGCGGCCCTCGGCCTCGGCGTCTACCTGCCCTCGTCGTGGACGAGCAAGTACATGGGCGACGAACCACACCTGCCGCTGCGCGCGCAACTCGCCCCCTACCTCGTGGGCGGCCCGTGGATTCTCATGGGCGACCTGCCGGGCTGGAGCGCTTCGCAGCTCGCCGAAATGCAACGCGCGATCGCGATCTACCTCTCGTGGCGAACGACGGCTCTGGATGCTCGCGCCGTGCCGCCCGTGTTCTCAGGCTCGGCCACCGGAGTCACCGGGCTCGCGCTCACGCCCGGGCCGCGCGGCGAGCAGCTCGCCACGTTCGCGGTCTCTGAGGCCGGGGTCGGGCAGCTCGTGCGCTGGCATCCGATGCTGGGCTCGAGCGGCGCGGCCACGGTCGAGTCGTGGATCGTGCGCGACGAGTGGAGCGGCACCGAGCGCGTGAGCTCGCGCGCTGAGCTCGCGGCGGGCATCCCTCTCGACACGGCGAGCGCCGACGGCCTCGCGCTGAGCGTTCGCCCCGCCTAGGGCGCGGTACCCCGCTCACGCTATGTGCCTCTCGCGGCACATGCCGCGGCAGGCACACACCGCCGCGGAGGTATCAGACCGAGAAGCCGCCGTCGCTCGTGAGTAGCTGCCCCGAAATCCAGCGGCCCTCGGGCGACAGCAGAAAGTCGACGAGTCGAGCGGCATCGACGGGTGTGCCGAGGCGGCCCGTGGGCTGCATCGCTGTCAGGTGCGCGCGCACCTCGTCGGACATCCAGCCCGTATCCACCGGCCCGGGGTTGATGAGGTTGGCCGTCACGCCGAGGTGACCGAGCTCCCGCGCCGCCGCAATGACGATTCGGTCAAGTGCGCCCTTGCTCGCGCCGTAGGGGAGGTTGTCGACAACGTGGTCGCTCGTGAAGGCGACGATGCGACCCTCACCCTCGGGCACCTGCCGCGCAACAGCCGCGATGAGTTGCCATGCCGCGCGCACGTTGACGTCAAAGTGCCGCTCGAAGTTGGCGAGCGTCGTGGTGAGGCTGCTCGAATCCACACTCTCCGAATGCGCCAGCACGAGCCCGCTCACCGGCCCGAGCTCGACAGAAACGCGCGACACGATTGCCTCAACCGCCTCGGCATCGGTGAAGTCGACCTCGAGGGGCAATACGCGAACGCCGAACTCCTCGAGCTCAGCCTGGATCGTGGCGACACCGTCGGCCTCCCACGGCAGACCGACCCGTTGCTCGTAGGCCCCCCAGTGGGTGAAGGCAATGTCGCGACCCCGCTCGGCAAGTAGGCGTGCCGTGGCGTGCCCGATCGAGCCGCGCCGACCAACGCCCGTGATGAGCACGGCACCCGAGTTCGTCGCAGAAGGTTCCACGGCGCCAGGCTAGCCCAGCGCAGGCGGCGCCTACGCGAGCGAGGGAACGACCTCCGCGTCGACCACGGGCATCACGTGCTTCACGATCGCCTCGAGGATGCGAGCATTGAACTCGACGCCGAGTTGGTTGGGCACGGTGACGAGCAGGGTGTCAGCATCCCGAACCGCCACATCGCGCGCGAGCTCGGCGGCGATCACGTCGGGCTCGCCGATGTACGAGCGGCCGAAGCGCGACTGCGAGCCGTCGAGCATTCCGACCTGGTCGCGCTGCGGCCCCTGGGCTTGGATGCCGAAGTAGCGCTGCGTCTCGTCGTCGATGATGGGCAGGATGCTGCGGCTCACCGACACGCGCGGTGTGTGCGTGTGCCCGGCTGCCGCCCAGGCCGCGCGAAACACGGCGATCTGCTCGGCCTGCAGCTCGTCGAACGGCACGCCGGTGTCTTCCGTCAGCAGCGTCGAGCTCATGAGGTTCATGCCCTGCTCGGCAGTCCACACCGCGGTTGCGCGCGTGCCAGCGCCCCACCAGATGCGGTTGGCGAGGCCGGGCGATTGCGGGGTCACGGCCTGCGGCGTGGAGGTGCCGATGACGCGCGGGTTTCCGGGCGCGAAGCCCTCCCCGTCGATCGCGCGGCGGAAGAGGTCGGTGTGCTCGCGGGCCATGTCGGCATCCGTCTGCCCCTCGGCCGGTCCGTAGCCGAAGTGCCGCCAGCCGTCGACGACGGCCTCGGGTGATCCGCGGCTGATACCGAGCTGCAGGCGGCCGCCGCTGATGAGATCGGTCGCGCCCGCTTGCTCGGCGAGCGCCCAGGGGTTTTCGTAGCGCATGTCGATGACGCCCGTGCCGAGCTCGATGCGGCTCGTGCGGGCAGCGGCGGCGGCCATCATGGGGAAGGGGTTCGAGTGGTTCTGGGCGAAGTGGTGCACGCGATAGAACGCGCCGTCGACGCCAACCTCTTCGGCCGCGACCGCGAGCTCGACGCCCTGCAGCAGAGCCTCGCCGCCCGTGCGCGTGCGCGAGCCGGTGACGCCCATCCAGTTGCCAAACGACAAGAACCCGAGCTTCGTCATACCCGGGTCAATGCGTGCGCATGCAGAACTATTCCCTAGCGGGCGCCTCGGCAGCAGCATCCGTCGCCGCCGCCTTCAAGGCCTGCACCTCGTCAGCCGTGATCGTCGCCCCGGGCCGCGTCGTGAGGTAGACGCCCGCGAGCACGATGAGCCCGCCGATGACCTGCCAGATGGTGAGCGCGTCACCGAGCGCGACCGCGATGATCGCCGTGAAGACCGGCAGCAAGTTCAGGAAGACGCCCGTGCGCGAGGGGCCGAGTTGCGTGACGGCGACGTTCCAGAGCAAGTAGGCGAGCGCGCTCGGGAACACGATGATGATCGCGAGGCCCCACCAGCCCTCGGCGCTCGGCTGCGCCTGAATGCCGACGATCGCCATGACGGGTGCGAGCATGACGGCGCTCATGCCCACTTGCACCGTCGTCGCCGTGATGGGCGGCGTCTGGATGCGCCGGCTGATGATGACGTACGCCGTCCACGCGAGAATCGCCCCGAGAATGAGCAGGTCGCCGACCGCGACGCTCACGTCAGCGAGACCGCCCGAGCCGCCGAGCAACACGACGATCACGACGCCGACGAACGAGATGGCGATGCCGAGCACTCCCCCGCGACGGATGCGCTCCCCCAGCACCACGACGGCGGCGAGCGCGATCACCGCCGGGTTGATGGCGCTGATCACGCTCGCGTTGACCGGCGAGGTGGTGCCGAGCGCTGCGTAGAGCAGCAGGGTGTAGCCGACCATGCCCAGCACGGCCTGGACAATGTGAATCCACCACTCCTTGGCCGCGAGCTTCCACTTGTCGAGGCGGTCGCGCTCGATCCAGAGCGTGATGACGAGCAGGATCGGGAAGGCGCCGAGCCACCGGAAGAACGTGAGCTCGAGCGGCGTGAACTCGGCGATGACGCGATCGCCGACGACGAAGTTCATCGCCCAAAAGAGTTGAGCGAGCACGGCGGGCGAATAGCGACGAAGCAAGTGCACGTCACCAGGCTAGGCCCGCGCGGCGTGCCCGGAGGCCCGCGTCGGCGGCTCATGCGAGCATCGACTCGTGCCCCTGAACTTCACCGCCATCGACTTCGAGACCGCCAACAACCATGCGGCCTCGGCGTGCTCGGTGGGGCTCGTGAAGGTGCGCGACGGCCGCGTGGTCGATCGGGCCGGGTGGCTCATCCGTCCGCCGTTCGGGTTCGACGAGATGAACGAGTGGAACACGCGCATCCACGGCATCACCGCTGACGACATCATCGACGCGCCCCTGTGGGCCGATCAGGTGGATGCTCTTCTCGCCTTCGTCGACGGCGACACCCTCGCGGCCCACAACGCGGGGTTCGACATGGGCGTGTTGAGCGCGGCGCAACAGGCGAGCGCGCTCGAGGTGCCGAGCCTGTCGTACGTGTGCAGTCTGCGGATTGCCCGCAAGACCTACCATCTCGACTCCTACCGGTTGCCCGTTGCCGCGATGGCCGCGGGCTTCGAGGACTTCGCGCACCACGATGCCCTCGCCGACGCCGAGGCGTGTGCCGCGATCATCGTGCACGCGGCGAAGCGGCACGAGGTTACCGAACTGGCTGAGCTCGCGCGGGTGTGTGGCACGAGCCTCGGTCGCACGGGCGCATCGGCAACAGCCGATGCGAAGGTCACCCAAGTCGGCTAGCTCGGCCCGGCATCCTCGCCTGACGGCGCTGAGCTCAGCGGTCGCAGCCGCCCGACTTATCGGCGCGCGAGCCCGGAACAGATCGGAAAGCACACGTCTGA
The DNA here is from genome assembly GCA_043764515.1 of Microbacterium sp. Classification (GTDB taxonomy): domain Bacteria; phylum Actinomycetota; class Actinomycetes; order Actinomycetales; family Microbacteriaceae; genus Microcella. The sequence goes on along the minus strand of JAYUKK010000091.1, from coordinate 1 downwards.
A
>JAYUKK010000090.1:0-4430 GCA_043764515.1 Microbacterium sp. | reverse complement strand
TCAACGGTGCGCGCCTCTGGATTCAGGTCGGGCCGCTCTCGTTCCAGCCGGGCGAGATCGGCAAGATTGCCCTCGCCGTGTTCTTCGCTGGCTATCTCGTCACGGCGCGCGAGTCGCTCTCGATCGTCGGGCGCTCGTTTTTGGGGCTGCGATTTCCGCGGGGCAAAGACCTCGGGCCCATCCTCATCGTGTGGCTCGCGGCAATGGCCGTTCTCGTTTTCCAGCGTGACCTCGGCACCTCGCTGCTGTACTTCGGCCTGTTTCTCGTCATGATCTACGTTGCGACCGGCCGGCTCAGTTGGGTCGTGCTGGGCCTGAGCCTGTTCCTCGGCGGCGCTCTCATCGCGAGCCAAGCGCTTAGCTACGTCAACGGTCGCTTCGCCGCGTGGCTCGGCGCCTTTGATCAAGAGAACTACGAGGCCATCGGCGGTAGCTACCAACTGGTGCAAGGGATGTTCGGTCTCGCCAACGGCGGACTCATCGGTACCGGGCTCGGGCAAGGGCGCCCCGACATCGTGCCGCTCGCCGAAAGCGACTTCATCATCGCGAGCCTCGGCGAGGAGCTCGGTCTCGTGGGTCTCTTCGCCATCCTTGGTCTGTACCTGCTGTTCGTGGCTCGCGGCTTCCGCATTGGGTTCAACGGCACCGACGACTTTGGGCGCCTGCTGGCCGTGGGGCTCGCGTTCGTCATCGCGCTGCAGGTTTTCGTGGTCATCGGCGGCGTCACTCGCGTCATTCCGCTCACGGGTCTGACCACGCCGTTCCTCGCCGCAGGCGGCTCGTCGCTCGTGGCCAACTGGATCATCGTCGCGCTGCTCCTCCGGCTGAGCGACACCGTGCGGCACCAGCCTCGACTGGTGGTGACAGACGGTGAATAAAGAGTTGCGTCGCATCAGCATTGCGAGCCTCGCGATGTTCCTTGCCCTCTTCGTCTCAACGAGCGTCATCCAAGTCTTCGCGGTCGACGACCTCCGTGCTGACCCGCGCAATGTGCGCACGCTCTACGAGAGCTACTCGGCTGAACGCGGGCCGATTCTGCTCAATGGCACACCGATCGCCCAATCGATCGCCGTCGACACTCCGTTCGCGTTCTTGCGGCAGTACCCCGAGCCCGCGGTCTATGCGCCGATCACCGGGTACTTCACGCTCAATCAGGGCAACACTGGCATCGAGGGGGCCTACAACGACTTCCTCACCGGTACGGCCAACGAGCAATTCCTCGACCAGCTCGGCGCGCTGGTCACGGGCCAGCGGCCTCGCGGCGCGGCGGTGCAGTTGACCATCGACCCCGTCGTGCAGCAAGCGGCCTTCGACGCCCTGGGCGATCTGACGGGCGCCATCGTGGCGATCGAACCGTCGACGGGGCGCATCCTCGCGATGGTGTCGACGCCGAGCTTCGACCCCAACCGCCTTGCGGCGCACGACACGCAAAGCGTTCTCGAGGCCTACGACCAGTTGCTTGCTGACCCGAACGACCCGCTCGTGAATCGTACGATCAGCGGCGATCTCTACTTTCCCGGCTCCACCTTCAAAGTGCTCGTCGCGGCAGCTGCCATCGACTCGGGCCAGTTCACGCCAGAGGATGCGTTTCCTAACCCCGCACGGCTCACTCTGCCGCTCAGCACCGACACCATTACCAATTCGAGCGGTGGCACGTGTGGGGCCGGCGATACCGTGACGATCGCAACGGCCTTGCGCCTCAGCTGCAACATCCCGTTCGCTGAGCTCGGGCTGGCGCTGGGCGAGGAAACCCTGGCCGAATACACTGCCGCCTTCGGATTCGGCACGCCATTTCAGGTGCCCATGGACGCGACGCCCTCGACTTTTCCCACCGGACTCGACGACGCGCAACTCATGTTGTCGTCGTTCGGCCAGTACGACGTGCGGGTCACCCCGCTGCAAGTGGCGCTCATCAGCGCCGCCATCGCGAACGGAGGCAACCTCATGCAGCCGACGCTGCTCGACCGCATCATCGCTCCCGATCTCTCGATCGTGCAACAGCCCGAGGCAACGCTCTCGAGCCAGCCGATCACGCGGATCACCGCCGAGATGATGACGCGACTCATGGTCGACGGAGTAGCCAACGGCGCCGCGAGCAATGCCAGAATAGAAGGCGTCGCCGTCGCGGGAAAGACGGGCACAGCCGAGAACGGCGACGACGCTCCGTACACCCTGTGGTTCACCGGATTCGCACCAGCCGACAATCCGCAGGTGGCGATTGCGGTTGTCATTGAAGACGGCGGTGGGCGCGGCCAGTCCGGGTCAGGAAACCAGATCGCGGCCCCGATCGCGAAGCAAGTACTTGAGGCGGTGCTGAGCAGATGAGACCCACGAGCGGGCTGACCTTCGGCGGCCGGTACCAGTTGCTGTCGCGCGTTGCGATTGGCGGAATGGGCGAAGTCTGGCAAGCGACCGATCTTGTCATCGGGCGTACGGTCGCCATCAAGATTTTGAAGGACGAGTACCTCGGCGACCCCGGATTCCTCGAGCGATTTCGCGCCGAAGCCCGCCACGCCGCACTCGTCAACCATGAGGGCATCGCCAACGTCTACGACTATGGCGAAGAAGAGGGCAGCGCCTTCCTGGTGATGGAGCTCGTGCCGGGCGAGGCGCTTTCGACCATTCTTGAGCGCGAGCGTGTTCTGCCCGCCGACCAAGTGCTCGACTTTGTCGCGCAAACGGCGGCGGCGCTGCACGCGGCCCACCAGGCCGGCCTCGTCCACCGCGACATCAAGCCGGGCAACCTGCTCATCACGCCCGACGGGCGGGTGAAGATCACCGACTTCGGCATCGCCCGTATCGCCGACCAGGTGCCTCTCACGGCAACCGGGCAGGTCATGGGCACGGTGCAGTATTTGTCTCCGGAGCAGGCGAGCGGGCATCCGGCATCGCCGTCGACTGACGTCTACTCGCTCGGCATCGTGGCCTACGAAGCGCTCGCCGGTCGGCGGCCCTTCACGGGTGAGTCGCAAGTGGCCATTGCGATGGCGCAGATCAACGAAGCGCCGCCGGAGCTGCCGGTGACGGTGGCCGAGCCGGTGCGCAATCTCGTCTTCGCGGCCATCGCCAAGAAGCCCGCCGATCGACCGGCGAGCGCTTTACTCTTCGCTCGCGCCGCCCAAGCGCTGCGGCGCGGCGACCTCGCCGGCGCCGCGGCTGTCGTTCCCGCCGTTGCCTCGGGGGTTGTGGCGACCGCCGGTACCCGCGTGCTTTCGGCGAGTGGCGAAGAATCCACGCGGGTTCTGCCGAGCGTCGGGCCCGTCGCCACCCCGGTCATGGCCACCGAGACGCGACGCAGCCCCTGGACCTGGCCGCTCGTCGCGCTCATCGGCCTTCTCATCGTTCTGCTCGTTGGTGCGCTCATCGCCGTCTTCGCCCAACCGAGCACTCCTGAGCCCGAACCCAGTGACACCCCGTCGATCGAAGCGACACCGAGCGACACGCCCTCGCCGACGCCAACGCCAACAATCGAAACGGTGGCGATCGTCGAGAGTGAGTGGCTGGGCCGCACCCGCACCGCGATCGATGCGAAGGTTGCCGAACTGGGTCTGCGGCTCGATCCGGTTGAGGGCAATATCGCGCCTTCGGCCGCTGAACAGGGCCTGTCCTACCAGATCAACCCCCGCAGCGGCGCCGTTCAACCCGGCACGGTCATCACAGTGTTCTTCTACGCGCCGATTCCAACACCGCCGCAACCGTCAAACTTGGCCATCGATCCGGGCACTGGACCGTACGCCGGTGGCAGCACGGTGACGCTAACTTGGCCCGCGTATGCCGACTGCCCGGCTGGCTTCCCGCTGACCGGATACAACTTCACGATTGTTGGCGGTTCGCCAGAACTGTCGCTTCCGCTGCCCTCGTCGGCGAGTGATCTGCCGGTGACGTTGGCGGCGAGCGGTCAGATGCGGGTGACCTACGTGGCCGTCTGTTCAACGCTGCAATCGCAACGGTCGAACGAGCTCGCCATTCCCATCGGTTAGCATCCCGAGTCGAGAGCCGCTCAGCCGCTTAGACTGGCGAACACCAGCTCAGCTCCACCACAGCATCAGCGAGGAAACCGAGGCACCGATGGACGAGGTCGCACAGGGCGCCCGACTGCTCGCCGCACGCTACGAGCTCGGCCCACTGATCGGCCGTGGCGGAATGTCTGACGTGCACCTTGCGACCGACGCGAAGCTGGGACGTCGTGTCGCGGTCAAGCTGTTGAAGTCATCACTCGCGTCCGACCCCGTGTTCCGCAGCCGATTCCGGCACGAGGCTCAGGCGGCCGCGCGCATGGCGCATCCGACCATCGTGCGCGTCTTCGATGCCGGAGAAGAGATCGTGCGCGAGCCGGGCGGTGGCGAGACGATTGTTCCCTACATCGTCATGGAGTTCGTCGAAGGTCGACTGCTGAAAGACATCATCGCCGACGGCCCGCTGCCGGTCGC
>JAYUKK010000089.1:0-4441 GCA_043764515.1 Microbacterium sp. | reverse complement strand
AGAGGCGGCCGAAGCGATCCATGAGCCAGCCGCCCAAGTAGAAGAGCGTGAAGTCGACGGCCGCCGTGGCGCCAATGATGGTGGCGGTCTGCGCGGCGCCCAGCCCGATACTCACGGCCCACAGGGGCAGCAGCACTTGCCGACTGGCGCGCAAGGCCGACACGGTCAAGGCGGCGAGGCCCAGTCGCGCCAATACGTCACGGCGCGCCCCGATCGTGCGTAGAACGTCGAGCGGGCTCACGGGGGCCCGTTCGATGGTGCGGTCGCGCACGAGGAGCCCTTCGGGGTCGGGCAACAACACCAGGCTGGCGGCGACGCTCACGAGCGCGCCGATCGCGAGCCAGTAGACGGCACCGGTCTCGCCGGTGATCGTGATGATGAGCGCACCGAAGAACGGGCCGATCATGAGCCCGAGCCGGAAGACGCCCCCCAGCGTTGAGAGGGCGCGGGCCCGATACTGAGCGGGCACCGCAGTCGTGAGCAGCGCGTGTCGAGCGAGAGCGAACACCGCCGCCGAAGCGCCGAGCACGAGCATGCCGAGGCCCAGCAACGCAACGGTCGGAGCGAAGGCCGCGATCGCGATGCCGAGACCGGCAGACGCAAGGGCGCCCAGCATGGCCGAACGCTCACCGACGCGCGCGACGATCCAGCCCGCGGGCAGATCACCCAGCAGTTGGCCGACCAACAGCAAGGCCGCCACGAGCCCCGCCACGGCGAGATCGGCGCCCACCTGGGCGGCAAGCGACGGGATGAGCGGGATGATCGCGCCCTCGCCGATCGTGAAAAGCAGCGTCGGCAACAGTGCTGGGGCCACGATCGAGCGCCAGCGAAACTCGGGCTCGGGCATTGTCATCTCGCCTTTGAGGGTACGCCCCCGCCGGTAGGCTGGCGTTGACATGATCGATCTGGACTTCGCCGAGCGCATCGCCGCCGCCCGCAGCACTTTCGCCGACATTCGCGCCGTCGTCGACGTCGAACGACTCGAGGCCGACATTGTCGCGCTCAACGAGCAAGCGGGTGCCCCCGACCTGTGGGACGACACGGCGAACGCGCAAAAGGTCACGAGCGCGCTGAGCCACCGCCAGGGTGAACTCAAGCGCATTACCGAACTGCAGGCCAAGCTTGACGACCTCGATGTGCTCATCGACATGGCGCGCGAGGCCGACGACGCTGATGCCGCGGCCGAAGCCGCGAGCGAGCTCGGCGACATCGAAAAGGCGCTCGCCGAGATGGAAGTGCAAACGTTGCTCGATGGCGAGTACGACGCACGCCCGGCCGTCGTCACCATTCGTGCGGGTGCCGGTGGCGTCGACGCCGCTGACTTTGCCGACATGTTGTTGCGCATGTACCTGCGGTGGGCCGAGCAGCACAAGTACGCCACCACGGTCATGGACATCTCGTACGCCGAAGAGGCGGGCATCAAGAGCGCGACCTTCGAGGTGGATGCGCCCCACGCGTTCGGCGTCTTGAGTGTCGAGGCGGGTACGCACCGCCTCGTGCGCATGTCGCCCTTCGGCGCCGCGGGTAAGAGGCAGACGAGCTTCGCCGCCGTCGAGGTCATCCCCTTGCTCGAGGAGAGCGCGGCGATCGAGGTGCCGGAGTCGGACATCCGTGTCGATGTCTTTCGCTCGTCGGGCCCCGGTGGGCAGTCGGTCAACACGACCGACTCTGCGGTGCGCATCACCCACTTGCCTACGGGTCTCGTGGTGTCGATGCAAAACGAGAAGAGCCAGATTCAGAACCGTGCGGCGGCCATGCGCGTTCTGCAGTCGAGATTGCTGATCATGCAAAAAGAGCAAGAAGCGGCGACGAAGAAAGAGCTCGCCGGCACGATCACCGCGAGTTGGGGCGACCAGATGCGCTCGTATGTGCTGGCGCCCTACCAAATGGTGAAAGACCTGCGCACCGAGTACGAGGTCAACAATCCGTCGGCGGTATTTGACGGTGACCTCGACGGATTCATCGCCGCGGGCATCAAGTGGCGCAAGCAAAAGCCCGTCGACTAACCGCGCTGTCAGCCGTAGAGTGCTCGCCATGGTGAGCATTAACATCGTCGAGATTCCGGCGCTTGACCTCGAGAAGTCGATGGCGTTCTACGCGCGCGTGTTCGAGGTCGAGCTCGAGATCTCCGAGATCGACGGCCAGCGCATGGTCTTCATGCCCAACGACGACCCGGCGGCTGCGGCGCTCGCGCTCACCGAGGGTGACGACTACCGCCCCAATGGTGAGGGCATCCGTCTGTACATTACGGTCGATGATCTCGACGCGGCTCTCGCGCGGGCGGTGGATGCGGGGGCTGAGGTTGCCGCAGAGGTCGAGTCCGTCGAGGGCTGGGGTCGTTACGCGGCTTTCCGCGACCTCGAAGGAACCGTCATCGGGCTTACCGAGCCCGAAGCCAACTAAGCGACGGCTGGGAACCACGCCCTCGCGGGTGTCGCACTCCCTTCGTGCCGCGCGCGCGGCTTACGCTGGCCCACGATGATTCGATTCGACGAAGTCACCAAGGTCTACCGCGGTACGGCGCGGCCGGCGCTCAACAGCGTCAGCCTCGAGATACTCAGCGGTGAGTTCGTGTTTCTCGTTGGCGCATCTGGGTCGGGAAAGTCGACGTTCCTGCGCCTCGTGCTCAAGGAAGAAAAGCCGTCGACGGGCGCGATTCACGTGCTCGGGCAAGACCTCGGCCACATCTCGAGCCGCAAGGTGCCGTACTTTCGCCGCAACCTCGGCGTCGTCTTTCAAGACTTTCGACTGCTTCCCAACAAGACGGTGTTCGACAATGTCGCGTTCACGTTGCAAGTCATTGGCAAGAGCAAGGGCTTCATTCATGAAGCGGTTCCGGATGCGCTGCAGACGGTTGGCCTCGACGGCAAGGCGCAGCGCTTTCCGCACGAGCTCTCGGGTGGCGAGCAGCAGCGTGTCGCCATCGCTCGCGCCGTTGTGAACAAGCCCGCGATCATGCTTGCTGACGAGCCCACGGGCAACCTTGACCCCGAGACGAGCGCCGGCATCATGGCCTTGCTTGAGCGCATCAACGCCAATGGCACGACCGTCATCATGGCGACGCACGACGCCGGAATCGTCGACCGCCTACAGCGGCGCGTCATCGAGGTCATCGGCGGCCGCATTGTGCGCGACGAGCGCGGCGGTGGCTATAAGACGCAAGCGACGCCCGTCGTGACGCAGGGGTTTGGCCTGGGCGCACCAAGCCTGGGGGCGGTGCCGACCGTGGCCGCGCCTCCTGCGGCGCCTCCCGCCCCGAATTACGGCCTCGGAGGCCGCTCATGAGGCTCGGGCTTGTCATGAGCGAGGTGGGCCAGGGTCTGCGCCGCAACCTCAGCATGGTCATCTCGGTCGTGCTCGTCACGTTCATTTCGCTGACCTTCGTGGGCGCGGCCATTTTGCTGCAGATGCAGATCAACCAGATGAAGTCGTACTGGTTCGACCGCGCGCAGGTGGCCGTCTACATGTGCACCGAGTTCTCGACCGTCGGCGGGTGTGACCAGCAAGTGGCGACGCCGGAGCAAGTGGCGCTTGTGCAGGCGCAACTCGAGGGCGAGACCCTCGCGCCCTTCATCGACACGTTCTACTTCGAGACGCAAGACGAGGCCTTCGCGCGCTTCCAAGAGCAGTTCGCGGGCGACGCGGTGGCCGACCTCATCACGCCCGAGCTGCTTCCCGAGGCGTTCTGGGTCAACCTTGTCGACCCCACCCAGAGTGCGATTCTGTCCGACGCGCTCGGTGGCCTCGCGGGCGTCGAGAGCATCGTCGATCAGCGCACGTACCTCGAGCAGATTTTCGACATCCTCAATGCCTCGAGCCTCACGGCCATCGGCATCGCCGCGCTCATGCTCGTCGCGGCCGCGTTGCTCATTGCCACGACGATTCGACTGAGCGCGTTCTCGCGCCGCAGGGAGATCGGCATCATGCGGCTGGTCGGCGCATCCAACCGATTCATCCAGACACCGTTCATTATCGAAGGTGTCGTCGCCGCGCTCATCGGCTCGGTGCTTGCCGGGTTTGCTGTGGTGGGCATCGTGCAGTTCTTTGTGCAGGGCTACCTCGCCGAGACGCTTCCGCTGACGTCATTCGTCGGTCTGTCAGATGCTCTGCTCGTGGTGCCGATTCTGCTGGGAGCGGGCGCTTTGCTCGCGGCCGTCTCGGCCAATGTGGCCATTACTCGCTACTTGCGCGTCTGAGGCCAGCGTGTTTTCGACGGTCGTCACGGACTTTTGGATGCGCGGGGTCGAGCTGTCGGCTCGACCCGACCGTGTGCACGTCGTCATCGATCTGACTCTCACCGAGTCGCGATCGGCGTCGCTCATGACCGTTGCCGGTGGCCCGCGCATTCTCGCGGTGTCGCCCGAGCGGGCGCGTCTGCTCGGGCTCGAGAATGGTCAAAACCTCGAGCCTCAGCACGTCACGGCGGCGCTCACGGCGGCCG
>JAYUKK010000088.1:0-4452 GCA_043764515.1 Microbacterium sp. | reverse complement strand
CGCTCACGTCGGGGTAGTTCTGCAGGCTCTTCGACATCTTCTGGCCGTCGTTGCCGAGCACAATGCCGTGGCTGATGACGTTGCTGAACGCGGGGCGGTCGAACAGTGCCGTCGCGAGCACGTGCATCGTGTAGAACCAGCCGCGCGTCTGCCCGATGTATTCGACGATGAAGTCGCTGGGGTTGTGGCTTTCGAACCAGTCGGCGTTCTCGAACGGGTAGTGCACTTGGGCGAACGGCATCGAGCCCGAGTCAAACCACACGTCGAAAACATCCTCGATGCGTCGCATCGTCGACCGCCCGCTGGGGTCGTCAGGGTTCGGGCGCGTGAGCTCGTCGATGAAGGGGCGGTGCAGGTCGATCTCGCCCTCACCATTGCGCGGCAGCGCACCAAAGTCGGCTTCGAGCTCGGCGAGCGAGCCGTAGATGTCGACGCGCGGGTGGTTGGGGTCGTCGCTCTTCCACACCGGAATCGGGCTGCCCCAGTAGCGATTGCGGCTGATCGACCAATCGCGCGCGCCCTCGAGCCACTTGCCAAACTGGCCGTGCTTAACGTTCTCGGGCACCCACGTGATCTGCTCGTTGAGCTCGAGCATGCGATCGCGAATCTGCGTGACCTTTACGAACCAGCTCGACACGGCCTTGTAGATGAGCGGGTTACGGCAGCGCCAGCAGTGCGGGTAGCTGTGCTCATAGCTGCGCAACTGCACGAGGCGACCCTGCTCGCGCAACAGCCCGATGAGGGTCTTGTTGGCGTCGAACACCTGCACGCCAGCGACCTCCGTGACGACATCGAGAAAACGCCCGCCGTCGTCGACCGAAATGATGATCGGGATGCCCGCCGCAGCACACGTCGCTTGGTCGTCTTCGCCGTACGCGGGTGCCTGGTGCACGATGCCCGTGCCCTCGCCCGTGGCGACATACTCGGCAACGAGAATCTGCCAAGCACTCTCCATGCCCCAGGTCTCGACGTCGGCGAAGTAATCCCAGAGGCGCGCATACTGCACGCCGCCGAGCTCGGCACCCGTAATCGTGCGCGTGACGGCCGCGTGAGCGGAGGCGGCATCGGGGTAGCCGAGCTCTTTGAGGTAGGCAGGGATGGTGTCAGCGGCGAGGAGGAAGGTGCGGGCATCCGTCACCGCAGCACCCACGCTGTCAACGGCCTCGGCGCCCCGCGGCAGCACGGCGTACTCAATGGCGGGGCCTACGGCGAGCGCCGCGTTGGTCGGCAGGGTCCAGGGCGTCGTCGTCCAGGCGAGCGCCTCAACACCCGTGAGCCCCAGGGCCTCGGCCTTCTCGCCCACAAGCGCAAAGCTCACCGTGACCGACTGGTCTTGGCGCATCTTGTAGACGTCGTCGTCCATGCGCAGTTCGTGGTTCGAGAGCGGTGTCTCGTCGCGCCAGCAGTAAGGCAGCACGCGGTAGCCCTCATAGGCCAGGCCCTTGTCGTGCAGGGTCTTGAAGGCCCACAGCACGCTCTCCATGAACGTGATGTCGAGCGTCTTGTAGTCGTTCTCGAAGTCGACCCAGCGCGCCTGGCGCGTCACGTAGTTCTGCCACTCGTCGGTATAGCGCAGCACGCTCTCGCGGGCCTTGGCGTTGAAGGCCTCGATGCCCATGTCTTCGATTTGCGATTTCTCGGTGATGCCGAGCTGCTTCATGGCCTCGAGCTCAGCCGGCAAACCATGCGTGTCCCACCCGAACCGGCGGTGCACTTGCTTACCGCGCATGGTCTGGAAGCGCGGAAAGACGTCTTTGGCGTAGCCCGTCAGCAGGTGGCCGTAGTGCGGTAGGCCATTGGCGAAGGGCGGGCCATCGTAGAAGACCCACTCGTCGCAACCCTCGCGGTTCGCGACCGACTGGCGGAAGGTGTCACGCGCGGCCCAGTAGGCGAGCACCTCGTGTTCGAGGGCAGGAAAGCTCGGGGATGCCGCCACCGAGGCGTCGTCGCGGTGAAGGGGGTAAGGCATGGAGTCTCCGGTCAGTGGTTCTGCGGGGTGTGGGTGCTGCTCTCACTTCCCGCGAGGACGACCTGCCGTCACCGGCCTGCCGCGGTACCACCCCGCTTGCGCGCATCCAGGATGCTCGCCTCTCTCCACCGGCCATAACGGGCCTGCCCCGCTCGGGTCTACCACCCCTCGCGAGGAGGGGGTTCTTCCGAGGACTCCCCGGTGATGGCCGGATCGCAGTCGATGGCTTCATCGTAGTCGCCTCGCGGGCGGGAATGAACTCAGCCCCCGCTACGCTGTGTCCCTTGTGACTGCTCTCGCCGCTAATTACTCTGCCCCTATCGCTCCCTCTGACCCCCGCATTGCGCGCCGCGCCCGCTGGGCCTCGCTCGTCGGTACCTCGCTCGAGTCGTACGACTTCTACCTTTTCGCCTACTTCTCGGCGTTCTTCGCCGGGCCCCTGTTCTTTGAGCCTCTCGGTGTGGTGGGAGCCAACCTCGCCGCTCTCGCCACCATCGGTGTGGCGTTCGTCATTCGCCCGCTCGGCGCAATCATCTTCGGTCACCTCGGCGACCGCATTGGTCGCCGCACGACGCTCATCGTGACGATCACGATGATGGGCGTCGCGACGGGCCTCATTGGCGTGTTGCCTACCTACGCGCAAGCTGGCTGGTTCGGCGCCGTGTTGCTCGTCCTTCTCCGCGTCGTGCAGGGCATCTCGCTCGGCGGCGAATGGGGCGGCGCCGTGCTCATCGCCACCGAGCACGAGAGCCGCTCCAAGCGCGCGTTCGCGGCCGCCATGCCGCAGCTGGGCTCGCCCATCGGCTCGATCCTCGCGGCGGTCGCCTTCCTCTGGCTGACGCTCACGCTCTCGAGCGCCGAGATCGCAGAGTGGGCGTGGCGCATCCCGTTCCTAACGGCCATTCCGCTGCTCGCCGTCTCGCTCTACTTGCGCCTCGCCATTACCGAGACCCCCGTCTTCGTTGCGGTGAAGGATGCCGGGCGCGCGCCGCGCATCCCCCTCGCCGCCCTGCTGCGCGCCCAGCCCGTCACGATCGTCGTGGCCGTGGGCGTCGCGCTTCTGGGCATCGGCTCGTACTCGCTCATGAACACCTACACGATCAACTACGGCGCGGCCGTGCTCGGCTATGACTACTCACAGCTCTTGATCGCCACGACCATCGGTGCTCTGTTGCAGCTCGTGACGATCCCGCTGTTTGGCGCGTGGGCCACGCGCATCGGCTCGGGGCTCGTCGTGGCCATCGGGGCGCTCGGCACGTTGTTGGTGGCATTCCCCATCTACTTCTTCTTGCAAGACGCGAGCTTCGGCTTTCTCGTCGGCATGATGATCGTCGGCGGCATCTTGCCGACCATGAGCTGGGCAGCCCTTGGCGGCATCTTCACCGAGCTCTTTGATGAGCGCTACCGCTACTCGGCGCTGGGCTTCTCGTATGCCTTGGCCGCCGTCGTGGCGGGCTTCGTTCCGGCCCTCACGGGCGCTCTCGGTGCGGCGACCGGCAACGCCTGGTGGCACCCGGCTGTGGTGCTCGCGGTCATGTCGATCATCACGTTGGTGGCCTCGCTCGTCGCGATTCGCATTCGTGTCGATCGCGACGATGCCGATGCCGTCGCCCCCGCCGCGGCTCCGTCGACCACGGGCGCCTGATCGTCTCTGGCCCCGGCAGCGCATCTCGCTCTAGGCTGAGCGCGCCGGGGCCGATGGGGCCGACGGCGTGCCGTCGAGAGACCCGGGAGCAGCGATGAGCGACGAAACCCCCACCGAGCGGTTCGATCACCCCACCACTCCCCTGCCACAAACCGCGGGTGCCGACGCCGCTGAGCCGGTCGAGCGTCAGCAGCGCGGCATGTTGATTGCGCTCATCGCCATTGTGGCTGCTGTGCTCGTCGCCCTTATCGTGGTCATCGTGCTGCTCGTCGGCAACGCGAACTCGAACAGTGCACAGCCCGCGCCCGACACCTCGGCGAGTGCTACCGAGAGTCCTGAGCCGGAAGAAACCGAGAGCCCCGAGCCGAGCGACGAGCCGAGCGAAGAGCCCAACGAGTCGCCCTCCACGCCTCCCGCCCCGCCGCAGAGCCCGAGCTTTGCCACCTTTGTCGGGCCGAGCACGGCCGCGTGCCCCGACACGTCGAGCGCCGTCGCGATCACCTGGAGCTGGAGCAGCACCAACGCCGTCAACGCGTGGTTCGGCATCGGCACCAACAACGCCAAGGTCGAGCCCTTCGAATCAGTGCCCACGACGGCGACGTACACGTTCAACTACCAGTGCAGTGAAGCCAGCCAGCGCTACACGGTCACGCTCGAAGACTCTGCCGGTCGCCTGACCCACAGCACCGTCATCATCGTTCGCCAGTAAGCAGAGTTCGCCATTAGCGGTACTCGGGGTTCGCGTCGTAACCCCACCGCTCGCCGTTGTTCCACTCGCCGCGCAGGTTTCCATAGGCGGGGACTCCCCCAGCATCTTTCAGCGCGCGAGCCTGGTGCA
>JAYUKK010000087.1:0-4470 GCA_043764515.1 Microbacterium sp. | reverse complement strand
CGAGTTGCGGGCGCGTCTCGCCGCGGTCGAGAGCTTGCAGCACATGGACGACTTGCTCGGCGAGCTTGATCGCAACGCGCCGTACCCCGGCGAGGCGGCCGAGGGCCAGCGTGGCCGCGCGGGAACCCCGAAGAAGCCCTCGCTGCCCGACCGCTGGCTCGAGAGCCGCGAACTCACGGGCGCCAGCCGCGCCGAAGTGACCGCCGCTGAACTGCACCACTCGGGCGGCTGAGCGTGCACGACGACCTCACTCCGGGCTATGGACCGGCCGATGCCGAGCGCTGGCTGCCCGAAGAGCACAGCAGTCGCCGCAGCGACTTCGCGCGCGACCGGGGCCGCCTGCTGCACTCGAGCGCGCTGCGGCGTCTCGCTGCGAAGACTCAAGTGCTGAGTCCGACCGCGGGGCTCGATTTCGCGCGCAACCGCCTGACCCATTCGCTCGAAGTCGCACAAGTCGGGCGTGAGCTCGCCACGAGCCTGGGGCTCGACCCTGACGTCGTCGACACGGCGTGCCTTGCGCACGACCTTGGGCATCCGCCGTTCGGTCACAATGGCGAGCGCGCGCTCAACGAGTGGGCGGTCGACATCGGCGGCTTCGAGGGCAATGCCCAGACCCTGCGACTGCTCACCCGCATCGAGCCGAAGGTGTTCGGGGCCGACGGACGCAGCTACGGCCTCAACCTCACCCGGGCAAGCCTCGACGCGAGCACGAAGTATCCGTGGCCGCAGTCGCAGGGCATCCCCGACCCGAGCGGGCGCAGCAAGTTCGGCTTCTACGACGATGACTCGGCCGCTTTCGAGTGGATGCGCGACGGCTCGCCCGACCGCGTGCGCTGTATCGAGGCGCAGGTCATGGACTTGAGTGATGACATCGCCTACAGCGTCCACGACTTCGAAGACGCGATCGTGAACGGCTACCTCGACGTGCCGGCGCTGAGTGCTCGCGTCGACCACGACGCCCTCGTCGATTCGATGTTCGAGTGGATTGGGGGCGAGATCAGCCACGACGAACTGATCGCGGCCTTCGACCGGCTCGATCACCTCGACGCGTGGATCGAGACCTGGGATGGCTCGCGTCGTGACCTTGCCCGACTCAAGAACCTCACGAGCCAGTTGATCGGCCGGTTCGCCCACGAGGCTGTGCACGCTACGCGCGCTGCGCATCCGCAGTCGGTGCTCGCTCGATTCGGGGCGGATGTGGTGGTGCCGCTCGCGACGCAAGCCGAGATCGCGGTGCTCAAGGGCATTGTGGCGGCGAACGTTATGTCGACAAATGCACGCCAGCCGATTTACGCGCGCCAACGCGCGGTGCTCGCCGAACTCGCAGACGCCCTGTGGCACATCGGCCCCGCGGCCCTCGATCGCGCGTTCTCCGACGATTTCGCCGAGGCGCGTGATGACGCGAACCGTCGTCGGGTGATTGTCGACCAAGTCGCGTCGCTCACTGATCAGAGCGCGATGGCGTGGCACGAGCGGCTCGTGCCGTGACGACGTCGGTACGCAGACCACCGCAAGCGGCCCGGGCCTAGAATCGGCCCTGTGGCAGGCCTGATTCGACGAAGCGACATCGACGAGGTCAGGTCGCGCACGAATCTGGCCGACATCGTCGGTGACTACGTCACGCTCAAGAGCGCGGGCGTCGGCTCGATGAAGGGCCTCTGCCCCTTCCACGACGAACGCAGCCCCAGTTTTCACGTGCGACCGCAGGTCGGTTTCTACCACTGCTTCGGCTGTGGCGAAGGCGGCGATGTCTTCACCTTCTTGCAGAAGATGGACCACGTGACTTTCAGCGAGGCCGTCGAGCGCCTCGCGGGCCGGCTGGGGTACACCCTGCACTACGAAGACGGCGGCCCCGCCGCCGATCAGGGCAACCGCAGCCGGTTGCTGGCCGCAAACGCGGCGGCTGAGCAGTTCTTCCGTGACCAGCTCGGCACGCCCGCCGCCGAGCCCGCACGCCGCTTTCTCGGCGAGCGCGGCTTCGACGCGGCCGCCGCCGAGCGTTTCTCGATCGGCTTCGCCCCAAACTCGTACGAGGCGCTCGGTGACCACCTGCGCGGTCTCGGGTTCACGGCCGACGAGCTTCTCGCTTCGGGGTTGCAGGGTCAGGGCGACCGTAAGCCCTACGACCGCTTCCGCGGCCGTCTCATCTGGCCGATCAAAGACGTCACGGGCCAGACTCTCGGGTTCGGCGCACGCAAACTGCTCGACACCGATCAAGGGCCGAAGTATTTGAATACGCCCGAGACGCCCGTTTATAGCAAGTCGAAGGTGCTCTATGGGCTCGATCTGGCGAAGCGCGATATTGCGCGCGGCAAGCAGGTCGTCGTCGTTGAGGGATACACCGATGTCATGGCCTGCCACCTTGCTGGCATCACAACGGCTGTGGCCACGTGCGGTACTGCCTTTGGCAGTGACCACATCACAATCATCCGTCGTGTGATGGGTGACGTCGATAATCGCGACTCCCACGGCCTCGGTGAGGTCGTCTTCACCTTCGACCCCGACGAGGCCGGGCAAAAGGCCGCGAGTCGTGCGTTCGCCGATGAGCAGCGATTCGCGGCGCAGACCTATGTTGCCGTAGCCCCCGATGGCCTTGACCCGTGCGATTTGCGCTTGCAGCGCGGTGACGACGCGGTGCGGATGCTCGTGCAGAGCCGCAAGCCCATGTACGAGTTCATGGTGCGCCGGCAGCTCGACCTCTACGACCTCGAGACCGTCGAGGGGCGGGTTGCCGCTCTCCGGTCGACAGCTCCGATCGTCGCCGGCATTCGCGACGAGTCACTGTCGATTGGCTACACCCGCACCCTCGCAGGCTGGATCGGGTTGGAACCGACCGAAGTCGCGCAGGCCGTCCGGGCCGCGCGACGCGCGCCCGCGCGGCCCACCCCTTCCCGGCCGCCCGCCGCCGGTGCCACGGCTCAGCAGGATCAGGATTCGCGGGGCGAGGCGCCGCGCATCCCCGTCGGCGATGCCGTGGCGTCCATGAGCGACAGCGTCGCGCCGACGATCGGTATTGCGCAACTGCCCAACGACCCCGTGGCACGCCTTGAACGCGAACTTCTCATGGCACTGCTGCAGCATCCTGACGAGATTCCGCTCGACACCGCACAGCGCGCCCTGCACACGACGTTCAGCCAGCCGGCGCTCGCCACGGTACGCGACTCAATGCTCGCTGCGATTGACGCCTATGGCTCAACCGAGTGGGCGCGGAAGGTGACCGACGAGGCACCGAGCGCCTTTAGCCCGCTGGTCACGCAACTGGCGATTGCCCCGCTGCCGATTCGCGAGGGGTACGCGGCCGAATATTGCCAGGGCGTGACGACCTCGCTCATCGAACGCGATTTGCTGCGGCGCAAGACCGAGTTGCTGGGCGCCTTGCAAAGAACAGACGGTACCGCCGAACCCGAGCGCTATCGCGCCGTGCAGCGCGAGCTCGTCGAACTCGAGGCCGAACGTCGCCGAGTGCGCGGAGACTAGAATCTGACGCGTGACAGAACCTGCCGTACGCGCGCGCGACCTCACCCTGCGGTATCGCGGAGGAGGCGGCAGCCGGTCGGTTCAGGCCATCACGGGTGTCAGTCTCGACATTGCGCCCGGTGAGACTCTCGCCGTGATCGGCGATGCCGGTAGTGGCAAGAGCACGCTCGCCCGGGCGATCGCGGGATACACCTCGCGCACAGTGCATCGCGGGGTCGATATCAGCGGGGGAGCGCTCGAGGTTCTGGGTGTCGACGTGCGCCATGTGAGCCGCCGCGACGACGACGTACTTGCGCTGCGCGTTGGCTACGTTCCGCAAGACGCGGGTCTTGTTCTTGATCCGCACCTCACGGTGGGGGAAAACGTGGCCGTGCCTCTGTTTCAGCGCGACCGCTCAATCTCGAAGTCCCGCGCGGGCGGCGTCGTCGCGGAAGCTATCGATGCGATGCACCTGACATTGGCGACTATTCCCAAGTACCCACACGAGCTGAGCCGCGGCCAACGTCAACGCGTGGCCATTGCGCGGGCTCTCGTGCTCGAGCCGGAACTGCTGGTGGCCGATGAAGCGACAGCGGGGGTCGACGCCACCGTGCGCGGCACCATCCTCAGTCACCTTGCCGAGGTGCAGCGTCGGCGGGGCTTTGCCGCCTTCATCGTGAGCAGCGAGATAGGCGAAGTGCGCCGACTGTCGCATCGACTCGCGGTGCTGCACCGCGGCACGATTGTCGGCATGGGAGGCATCGATGAGGTGCTCAACGACGCCGCGCATCCCTACGTTCATCGTCTGGCCGAGCTCGCGCGCGCCCGCGCCTAACGCGCGTCACCCCCACGAGCCAGAGAAGAGGTACGCCGAGTGACGACGAGTGACCGCATGGCGAGTTCAGCCACGTTTGCTTCCGACGCGGTATTTGCCCTCACTGACCAGCATCGGGACCCCGTTTCGGGGCATGGGCGGGTGCCCGATTCGCGTCCTGATCCCGGCGAGATTGCCGT
>JAYUKK010000086.1:0-4474 GCA_043764515.1 Microbacterium sp. | reverse complement strand
TTCGAGGCGTGATCGCCGCGAGCGCAACCACGGCGACACAGCCGCGACCCCTCGGGCGCTCTCGAGCGAGCTGCCCCAGTCATCGATGAGCACCTGACTGCGTCGGCTGCGAGCGAGAGCAAGCTCGGCCGCGGCGCCGTCACCCGAACGCAGCGCCTCGTGCAGTCCGCCCAGCGACTGGTCGAGCAAGGAGAAGAGCGCCGTCGCCTCGCCTCGTTGGCGCAGGAGATCGAAGCGCGGAATGAGCGCTGTAACAACGAGCGCCATTGCCCCGCCGATCAGCCCGTCGAGGCTGCGGGCAAACACGCCTCCCTCCGGCGCGGGAAGCACCGCGACGAGCATCGACTGCACGCCGGCCGCGATCGCGAACGACGCCGACGGCGACATCGCGCGCGCGACGACGAGCGTGATGCCGAGAATCGCCGCGATCTGCCAGGCGCCCTGGCCAATGACCTGAACCAGCAGAGCCGCCACAACGATGCCGATGTTCATGCCGATCACGGCCTCGACGACGCGCCGCGGCGTCGTATCGCGCGCGAGCCCCAGCGACACGATCGTCACCGTCACGGCCACAAGCGGCAACTCATGCCCGAGCAGCGCGCGCGCGATCAGGTACGAGGCGCTCGCTGCGACGACAATCTGCACGATGGCGGGCAGGGAGAGCACGACGCGGTCGAGCGCCGCGCGAGCATCCAATCGCCGACGGATGCTTCGCTCTAGCCGCGTCAACGACGCACTCTGCTCGCTCACGGCACCTTCCGGCTCAGACCGGACGCGTGACGGCGCCGAGCCGGGGCAGCCGCGGAACCCCCGCGGTGGCTCCGGCGTCGGTCGGCACGATGACCTGCTGGGCCGCCGCGATGGCGACGCCCTCGGCCTCGACCGTGAGAGCCGCGGCTGGATCGAGTGAACGCTTGACCATCGCGAGTGCGATGGGCCCGAGCTCGTGGTGCCGCGCGCTCGAGGTCACGGTGCCCACGGCAGCGCCATCGACGAGCACAGGCGATCCCGGGCCTGGCAGCAACGCGTCGGAACCGTCGAGGTGCAACATGACCAGGCGCCGCGGCGGGTGGCCGAGGTTGTGCACCTTGGCCACGGTCTCTTGCCCGCGGTAACAGCCCTTGTTGAGGTGCACGGCCGACCGCAGCCAGTCAAGCTCGTGCGGAATCGTGCGGTCGTCGACCTCGGCACCGAAGCGCGGGCGCCACGCCGCAATGCGCAGGGCCTCGAGAGCAAGCGAGCCCGCCACGTGCAGCGACCCCGTGCGCACGGCCGACACGACGTCGGTGAGGCGTGAACGCTCGATGAGAAGTTCGACCGCGGCAAACGTCACGCCCGGGTGCTCGGCCTCGAGGGAGTACTGCCAACCGCCCGCCTGAACGGTGGGCCACGGGTCGTGCCACACGAGCGGCACACCGTTCGGCGCGGCCGCCGAAACGAGCGTCGCCTCAGCATCGGGCAAAAACTGGCCCAGGGTCGCCCACTCGGCCGACACATCGGCAACCTCAACCCGCAGCATGAACCGCATGCGGTCGAGCCATGACGTGAGTGCCGCCGTTTGTGCCGCTTCGACCAGTAGCCACGTGGTGACGCCGTCATCGATGAGCCGGATGCTGTGCTCCAGACGCCCGTTGGGGTCGAGCAGGAGCGTCTCAGCCGACTCCCCCGGCGCGAGACCCGTCAGCGACTGCGAGGTGAGCGAGTCAAGCCACGTCAACCGATCGGGGCCGGTAACGGTGATGACGCCGCGGTCGCTGAGGTCAACGATCGCGCGGCCGGCGGCGAGCATCCGTTGCTCAGAGACCGGGTCGCCATAGTGGGCTGCCACAGCTGCTGCGCCGGCGGGCAGCACCGGGGCATCGGGCGATATTGCGACTGCGCCATGTGCCATTGCGACGGCACCTGGCAGGGCCAGCAGCGCGCTCACGGGGGCCGTCTCAGGCATCGCGGTTCAAGGTTCCAGAGGCGTGGGTGCGCAAGTCGTTGCCCAACGCGGCAATGTCCCACGCCCACAGCAATCGACCATCGACCAGACCGTAGAGGCGCGTCGCGGCGGCATACTCTTTCGCGCTTGCCGAACGCATGACGGCGTCGGTCTGCAGGTCGATGCGCGCTTCGGCCACGCGGCCCAGGTAGAGCTCGCTCACACCACCCGGGTGGATCAAGGCGACCTCGACGTCAAACCCGCCGTGCGGTGCGCGCAATTGCTCGACCTGCTCAGCCGTGACGTAGGGGCGCGGACCGTCGCCGGGCAGCATGCCGGGGCCTTGGTCGCCGGGCTGCGAGGGGCGGTGCAGTCGCCAGTAGCCGGCCTCGGCGCTCAACGGAGTGTTCGCCTCGTCGAGCAACCAGGTGTGCGACGAATAGTTGAGGTAGTTGAGGCCGTCGTGGCTGAAGCTCACGCGCTGGCCGAACTCGTGCTCGCGCGTGCGATCGCCGTCGCGGTAGTGCACCACTCCGGTGCCGTCCCACACGCCGATCAGCCACGCGAGCGGGGCCAGCTCGGCCGGCAGGCTCGTGTCGAGAGAGAACACGGTGCTGGGGAGAATCAGCGCTGGCCGCGGTACAGGTTGACGAGCACGACGATCGAGACGAACCCGATCGACAGCGTCGCCAGACCAAGGAGGCCGAGGAAGAAGATCTCAAGAGCGAGAAGCATGCCACCAGTCTACGACGGCTCGCTGGGAGCGCGGTGCCCGCGGCGAAGGCTCAGCGCTCGTGGCGACTCACGGTGATCACGGTTCACAGCGACGTGACGACGAGTGTCGCGACGGACGCAAGCATCAGCAACACGATCGCGCCCGTGACTGTCACCAACATGCGCATGACGAGCCCGTCTTTCGACTGCAAGCTGACCTGGATGACAAACGTAATGATCATTGCGCCGCCCGCAATCGCCGGAAGCACCGCCCACCACTCGCTCGCGGGCAACGTAAGCCCCACGATGACGACCGCCGCGATGACGGCAAGCCAGACGGGCAGCGCGGTCGCGACCGTTCGAGTCATGCCCCCATGCTAGGGCGCTTGTACACTGAGCGAGACACCATGGAGGACAAGTGGCTCAGCTGTTGATCCTGACCTCGCAGGTGAACACTGACGTTCTTCCGGCGCTGGCCCTGCTCAGCCACCGGGTGCGCCGCATTCCGGCGGAACCGGCGGCTCTCGTCGGCGCGCCTCCCGCCGATGTCATCATCGTCGACGCGCGCGGCGACCTCGCGAGCGCGAAGTCGCTGTGCAAGATTTTGACCACCACCGGCGCCGGCTCGCCCATCATCGTGGTACTCACGGAAGGCGGGTTGACGGCCGTCAACGCAGAGTGGGGCATCGACGACGTGCTGCTCGAAACCGCCGGGCCCGCTGAAGTGGATGCCCGGCTACGCCTCGCGATCGGCCGCCAGTCGCGCGACGAAGGCTCCAGCATGATTCGGGCATCCGGCGTCGTCATCGATGAGGCGAGCTACTCCGCGAAAGTGCACGGCCGCACGCTCGACCTCACGTTCAAAGAGTTTGAGCTGTTGCGTTTCTTCGCCACGCACCCCAGCCGCGTTTTCACGCGTGAGCAACTGCTGAGCGAGGTCTGGGGCTACGACTACTTTGGGGGCACCCGCACGGTCGACGTGCACGTGCGGCGCCTCCGCGCCAAGCTCGGCGACATGGAGTCGCTCATCGGCACCGTGCGCAATGTGGGCTACCGCTTCACGCTGCACGAAGACGACTCTGAGCAGGCCGCACGCCGCGTCGACGCCTAGGCCTGACGCACCAACGCGCCGGCCAGACTTCAGGCTCGCTCTACCCGAACTTGCCCGAGACGTAGTCTTCGGTGTCCTTCACACTCGGGTTGGAGAAGATCACCGAGGTGTCGTCGTACTCGATGAGCTTGCCGGGCTTGCCGGTGCCGGCAATGTTGAAGAAGGCCGTGCGGTCGCTGACGCGGCTGGCCTGCTGCAGGTTGTGAGTCACGATGACGATCGTGTAGTCCTTCTTGAGCTCTTCGATGAGGTCTTCGATCGCGAGCGTCGAGATGGGGTCGAGGGCCGAGCAGGGCTCGTCCATGAGGATGACCTCGGGTTCGACCGCGATGGCGCGAGCGATACACAGTCGCTGCTGCTGGCCGCCCGAGATGCTCGACCCTGGACGCTCGAGGCGGTCTTTGACCTCGTTCCACAGGTTCGCACCTTGCAACGACTTCTCGACGAGCGCGTCAGCATCACTCTTGCTGATGCGGCGGTTGTTGAGCTTGACGCCGGCGAGCACGTTGTCGCGAATCGACATGGTCGGGAAGGGGTTGGGGCGCTGGAAGACCATGCCCACCTGACGACGCACCAGCACGGGGTCAACCCCCGGGCCGTACAGGTCGTCGCCGTCGATGAGTACTTCACCCTCAACGTAGGCACCCGGGATGACCTCGTGCATGCGGTTGAGTGTGCGGATGAAGGTTGACTTGCCACACCCCGACGGACCGATGAACGCGGTT
>JAYUKK010000085.1:0-4476 GCA_043764515.1 Microbacterium sp. | reverse complement strand
AGCTGGTTTCTGAGCAGCTCGCACTACAGAAGACGGAGACACCATGACGACCACTGAGTCAGAACGGCGCGCGTTCGAGCGCGTCGTGCAGCTCCGAGCTGCACCCGAGGGGTCGTCCAGCCCCGGCACTCTCGTCGGCTACGCGCTGACGTTCAATTCCCTCTCCCGCGACCTCGGCGGCTGGTTCGAGGTCATCGAACCCGAAGCCTGTGGCCCGGTTGGTGAGGGCGGGGCGCTCGACCTCGAGCGGCACTTCCGTGTGATCTGCCGCACGAACCACGACAGCAACCTCTTGCTCGGCACGACCGACGCGGGAACGCTGCGGCTGTTCGTTGACGAGATTGGTCTCCGCTACGAGGTCGACCTGCCCGACACGTCGGCCGGCCGCGACGCGGCCGTGCTCGCGGGACGTGGCGACATCCGATTCAGCTCGTTCGCTTTCTGGGTCATGCCCGAGGGCAGCGAGTGGGAGTACGACGCGGAAGACCGCCTGGTGCGTCGGGTGAAGGCGCTGCGTCTGTCGGACGTGGCTCCGGTCGCCGACCCCGCCTACTGGGGCTCATCCGTTGGGCTCCGAGACTTCGACCTCGACGCGATTCGCGCGTCGCTCCGGTCAGAAGACCAGGAAGAGACCGAGACCGCGCCCGACGCGCGGGCGGCGGTTCTCGGAATGGCGCGATACATGCAAACCGAAATCGAAAGGAGTCACCCATGACGATTCTCATGGAGAACCTCAAGCGCCTGCTCAACGAGCGGGCCAACGCGTGGGAGGTCGCGGGCAAGCCCCTGGCCGACATCGCTGCTGAGCGCGAGTTCACGGCGGAAGAGCGCGGATCGTGGGAGAAGGCCGAGGCCGACTTCCGCAGCTATACCGAGCGGATCAAGGCGCTCGAGCTGACCGCTGAGCAGGAGCGCGCCGTCGAAGCGTTCGGCGACATGCTCAAGGACGACCAGGCGGTGCGCACTGCGGTGCTCAGCGAGCTGCGTTCGGTGCTTGTCGAGCGGGCCAGCGTGGCAACCGACCTGACGTGGGAAGGCCGCGAAATGACGGCCGCTCTCCGCGCGCTGTCGGTCGGCACGCCGACTGCCGGTGGCAACACCGCGCCGTCGCAGTTCCTCGCGGAGCTGATCCGTCCGCTTCGCAACTTCTCGTCGGTGCTGAACGCGGGTGCGCGCATCATCACCACCTCGAGCGGCACCGACCTGATCGTGCCTCGCCTCAACGGCCCCGGTGCCGCAGCGGCGACCACGGAGGCCGCAACGCTCACCGGCACCGACCCGTCGTTCAACCAGGTCACCCTCAAGGCCTACAAGTTCGGCGACTACCGCGGCATCAGCCGCGAGCTGATTGAGGACTCGGCGATCGACATCGAAGAGCTGATCGTTACGCTCATCGGCGAGAACATCGGCGCACTGCTCGGCGAGAAGCTCGCGGTCGGCGCGGGCACGACCGAGACCGCGGGTCTCATCACGGCGGCGACGGTCGGCAAGACCGGCGCGACGGGTGTCGCGGGTGCGTTCACGTTCGATGACATCATCGACGTGCACTACTCAGTGGCCGCTCCGTACCGCGTGAACGGCGCGTGGCTGTTCGCCGACGCCGCTCTCGGCGGCGCTCGCAAGCTCAAGGGCACGGACGGTCAGTACATCTGGTCGCCGAGCGTGCAGGTTGGCCAGCCCGACCTCATCCTCGGCAAGCCGGTGTTCACCGACGCGTACATGGCCAACACCGGCATCAACGCGAAGCCGTTCGGCTTCGGCGACGTGTCGCGCTACTGGGTGCGGATGGTCAACAGCCTCCGCATCGAGCGCAGCGAGCACGCGCTGTTCGGCTCCGACCAGATCGCCTACCGTGGCGTTCTGCGCGCGGACGGCGTGCTCACGGACGCCTCAGCGTTCAAGACCTTCCGCGGCGCGGCCAGCTAATGGCCACGCAGAAGCCGGGGGCCGCGGAGCAGTCCGCGGCCCCGGCCGCTGTGGAAGTCAAGGCAGCGGTCGAGACCGAAGAGCAGAAGCCCGCCGAGCAGGTCGCACAGTCGGAGGCCAGCGCCCCCGACAAGGTCGCGCCGGCAGATGGCGTCATCCCGCCTGACGACGCTCCCGAGGGAGCGACGCCCGGCGTCGATGTCGGCGCACTTGACGCCGACACCGGATTCGCTGACAACGATCCCGATGCAGTCGTTTCGGTCATCGTCGCGGTCGCGATCGGTGGCACCCGGAACGGCGAACCGTGGCCCGCTGTCGGCGAGCCGATCACTCTGCCCGTGGCTGAAGCCGCGGATTACCTGCAGTTCGGGTACGTCCGCCAGCTCGAGCCCACCGAGTAGGTGAAGTCAACGGAGCCCGCCCCGACACAATCGTGGGCGGGCTCCGCTGCGCCAGCAGAAAGGAGCAGCAATGCCGGAACCAGTCATCGATCGCACATGGCCGATCACGGTCGCGACGCTCCGCAAAGCCCTCGGCTACGCGGAGAATCAGGGTGACGCCGACGAGCTGGCTTTGTTCGCTCAGGCGGCGTGTGAGCGCATCGACACCCGAACGGGTCGCGACGTTGAGCCGACACGGCACAACCTCGGCGATGCGAAACCGCCCATCATCTTCATTCTTTCCGCGCGCGAGACCGCGAAGCTGTGGTGGCAGCAGTCAAAAAACGGCCCGCGCGGCAACGTCACCGACCCTGGCGCTCAGGTGCAGGGTCCACCGATGGGAGCTGAGCTACCTCGCAAGGTTGAAGGTTGGCTGTCGCCGTTCCAGCCTGCTCCCGGCTTCGGCCAGCCGCTGCCGGTCACTGAGGTGGTCTGATGGCGGTCGGCATTAGCGAGGCGACCGCGCAAGAGGAGGCGCGCTCTGCGCTCATCGAAGCGGTCAAGGTCGCGCTCGAGGGCGAGCAGGTCGACATCGGTCGCGGCTTTCGTTGGCCGATCGTCAACTACGACTGGGTCTTCGCCACCGAGACCGACAGCGACATCGACACGGCCACGATCGGCCCACGTCGCACGCTGGACGAGAAGATCACGCTCACGTTGTCCATTGGGTCGTGGCGACCTGGCGGCGACCAAGAGGCCGAAGATACCGCGTTCGCTCGCGCCTTCGACCTGCTCAAGCGCATCCAGCTTCACATCCGCAAAAACGACATCACCCTCGGCGGAACCGTGCTGTGGTGTGTGCCCGGTTCCTCAACGGCAGCCGGTGCCACGACCGAGAACGAGTCCGGCGATGGCCGACTGACAGAAATCATCGCGACGTTCGTGTGCTCGCACCGAATCGCGACCGCTTAGGAAAGGAATCCACATGGCGAAATTCCAGAACGTGTCGCCGATCGGAGCACTCGACATTCCGGCGCTCAGCCGAGTGATTGAGCCCGGCGAGGTGTTTGAGGTTCCCAGCGACCTCAACGACTACTTCGAATCACAGCCCGGCAACTTCAAGAAGCTCGGCAACTCGGGGCGACCCAAGAAGAAGGCCGACGAGCAGTCGTCGGATGAGACCGATGAGCAGTCTTCGGAAGAGGGCGACGAGCTGTCGCCGGCCGAAGACGACGAGCAGGATGAGGAGGAGAGCCGATGACTACGCAGCTCGACTACAGCGTTGGGATCGGTGAAGAGTCGACGTACGGCGTGCCTGTGACGCCGACCCGTTTCTTCGAGTCCGACGCGGCGATGAAGTACGACGTGCAGAAGTCGCAGAGCAAGATGTTCCGCCCTGGTAAGCGAGCGCACCGCCTGAACCGCAACGTGCTCAGCAAGATCGAGGTGAGCGGAGACATGAACCTCGAGGCCACGACCAAGGGTCTCGGCTTCTTGCTCAAGGCCGTGCTCGGCAGCGTGACGAACACGCAAATCGCGTCGACTTCGCCCGCGGTGTACCAGCAGGTGCACACGCTCGCGACGACCGATCCGGTGAAGAGCTACACGATCCAGGAGGTGCTGCCCCATCTTGGTGGTGGCGCTGGCCAGCCGCACACGTTCTCAGGCTGTGTCGCATCGTCGTTGTCGCTGAGCGCGAAAGAGGGCGGGCAGGTCGAGGTCAAGGTGGCGTGGCTTGGCCGCGACATGGAGACCGACATCGCCGCGGCCGTGGCGAGCTACCCCGTTGATGACGACCTGTTCACGTTCGTGAACGGGTCGATCGGTCTCGAGGGCACGCTCACGCCTCCCACGACTACGGCGCTCGCGTCGCTGTCTGGCGCGGCGGCGAACAACATCCCCGACTTCGAGCTGTCGGTGTCGAACAACCTCGACACGGGCGGCTACAACCTCGGCGGTGCGGGTCGACGCTCGCGCCCGAACGTGCTCGGCAAGGCAGCCATCACCGGCAAGATCACCGCTGAGTACACCGACAACGAGCTGCGCGATGCGTACATCAACCAGACGCCGCTGCCGCTCGTGCTCACGTTTGCTCATGAGCGTGTGCTGTCCGACACGCCCTCGGCGACAACCGCGGTACTCCAGGTGGTTCTGCCTGCCGTTCTGCTCA
>JAYUKK010000084.1:0-4485 GCA_043764515.1 Microbacterium sp. | reverse complement strand
GGCGCTTTAGCCCGTGAAGGCCGCGTCGTAGACGGCACGGAGGTCGGCGCTGTCGGTGCCGCTGAGCCCGCATCCGGCGATCGCGCCATCGGTCGCAGCAACGAGGTAGCTCTCACCGGCCTCGAAAGGCACGCCCGAGAAGTCGCCATCGGCCGCGTCAACCTGCGGCACCTCGACGCGGTCGGCCACCTCGCCCGCGAAGCGCTCAGTCACCTCGAGCGTGACAACGTCGCCCTCGACGGTGAGCACGCGCGCGGCGAAAGCTTGCTCGTTCATGAGCAGCCCCTCGGGGCTCACGATCATGCAGCTGCCGCTCGCCGGGTCGCCGCCCGTCGGTTGAGCGAGTTGCTCGACCGTGGGCGTGCCGCCCAGCGCGAGCGGCACGGCAACGGCGGCCGCGATCGCGAGCGCCGCGGCGACACCCACGACGGGAATCCACGGGCGACGCGCGGTACGCGCGGGCACTGCCGGGGCGGGGGTGGTGTTCTGGTCGGTCATGATCTGCTCCATCCTGTGGTCGAGCCACGTCGGCGGGAGGGGAGCCAAGTTCTGCGCCGGGTCGGCGCCACGCAGCTGCTCACGCAGCTCGCGGTCATCGTCGTGCATCGGTGCTCCCTTCCTCTGCCTCGACATGTCCGGCCGTGCGGGACGATTTCACAAGTTCGGCTTTCAATCGTGCTTTCGCGCGGTGCAGGCGAATAGCCGCGGCATTCGCGCTGATGCCGAGCACGGTTGCCAGCTGCGGGCTCTCGAGGCCATCCCACGCCCAGAGGCGCAGCAGTTCGGCGTCGTCGCGGCGCAACCGAGTGAGGGCATCCCGCACCGCGATCGCGTCGGCGTCGTTGTCGCCGCTCGCGTACTCGATGACGGATGCGGGCGGGTCGAGCGCGATGATCTTGCCCACGAGCCGGCCGCGGCGCCGCTCAGCCCGCTCAGCGTTGGCGAGCAGATTGCGCGCGACGACGATGGCCCACGGCACCGCTTCGTCGGCCGCTGGCACCTCGTCGAGCCGACGCCAACACACCACGAGCGTTTCGTTGAACACGTCATCGGCGGTTGCCGCGTCGGTGCGCCGCGCGAGGTAGCGCCGCACCGGTTCGGCGACGAGCTCGGCAACGGCGCGAAAACGCAGCTCACGCTCGGCATCGGTCACAGCTCTCACACTGCACCATGTCCGGCGCGGCCGGGTGTATTTCAGAGTTCGCGATCTAAGGCAAGGTCGATCTCGGCACGGCGGGCGAGCACGAGGGCGTCGAA
The DNA here is from genome assembly GCA_043764515.1 of Microbacterium sp. Classification (GTDB taxonomy): domain Bacteria; phylum Actinomycetota; class Actinomycetes; order Actinomycetales; family Microbacteriaceae; genus Microcella. The sequence continues at coordinate 3,228 of JAYUKK010000084.1, read as the reverse complement.
GGCCGCTGGTGACAGCGGGCGGGCATCCGTGAACTGCACAGCGCCCTTGGATCGTGCGACGTCGCTGAGGTCGTCGGCGAGCGCGGCGATGACCTGGCCGCTAAACGGGTAGAGCGAATAGCCAGCCTTGGTGACAGCGACAGCGACGAGCCCTTTGCCGCGATGAAGAAGGGCGGGCATGCCATAAGACACCCCCTCGATGGCTTCGGGAACGAGGTCGAGCGCGCGCACGCGAAACCCCTCGAGCAGGGTGCGCGCCGGCTCGCCAAGCCGGGCGACGAGATCGCTGACGGGGTGCATCGCCCCATGGTGCCTCAGCTCGCGGTCGCTGTCACGCCTGAACATTCACGGAGAAGCACTTCTCTCGGCTACCGTGCCTGGATACAGTGAGCCACATTGGCCCCGGACCCCGCGGCCTGAACGGATGGAGCACGCATGGCCCACACGACAGAACGACTCGGACCGATCGACTACGTGGTCATCGAGTTTCCTGAGGGCAAGGTCACCGGGGCGGGCTTCCGTCGCATCATCGAGCTATCGGATGCGGCACGCATCCTCGTGCTCGACATCGAGTTTCTCAGCAAGGGGGCCGACGGCCACGTCGTGACGACCCCCGCCCACGATCTCGGCGAGATCGACGGCGTCGACATGGGGTTCTTCGACGGCGCGGCCTCGTACTTGTTGGAAGATGACGACATCCACGAGATTGGCGGGGCGATGTCGCCCGGCAGTGTCGCCGTCGTGGTCATCTACGAAGAGCTGTCGATGATCTCGGCGCTCGCTGCCTGGGAGGGCGAGGGCGCTGTGCTGCTCGCCGAAGGACCGATTGAGGTTGAGGCGCTCGTCGCCGCCATTGATTCCACCGACCCTGACTCGACTTTGAAGGACTAATCATGCGACTTCTTCGCACCGCAACTCACGCTGCCGTTGCCACGTCGGTGCACGGCAAGGTTTCTCGCCGTCAGCAGGCCCAGTGGGCTCAGCAGACTGCGGCCGCTCCGGTCGCTGCCGCTCCGGCCCCCGCGCCCGCCGCCGCCAGCTCGCCGCCCGCGAACGACATGGGCGCCATGCTTGAGCAGCTGAAGCAGCTAGGCGAGCTTCGCGACGCGGGCATCCTCACCCCCGAAGAGTTCGACGCGAAGAAGGCGCAGATTCTCGCTTAGCTCGTGAAGAGCACGAACAGCAGCGTCGTGCCGCTGAGGGTGATCGCGACGAGGCCGATGATGAGCACCCACGTGATGAGCTTCATGCTGCGGAGCTTGCCCAGAAAGCCCACGGGCCGGTCATCGTGATCAGACATGCGTCGAGCCTATGCCACTACCCAGCCGGGAAGCGGAGCCCTCGACCATCGGGGTGATGCGCGGTTCGAACGACAGAACGCGAGCGTACGAGCCGCCGCGCTGCACCGTGTTTGTTCGTCAGCGGTGCAGCGGCACTCGAAACATGTCAGCGATGGCCGCAGCCTCGTCGGGCCATGAGGTGGGTGCGGATGTGCCTTTTGTCTCGGCAGCGAGGAGTAAGGACTCAGCCTCGCGCCCGTCGAAGGGCGCGATCGACAGCCCGAAATCAAGAGCGGCTATCCAATCGTGCCCGGCCGTGATGTCGATCGGTTGACGAAGCACCTGGGCGACCCGTTGCACGGCCAGATTCGCGCCGTCACGCGCCGCGTCATAGTCATGAGGCAGCCCGGTCAGCACGAGGGCGAATTCGTCGGCAGCGAGGCGACCGAAGAGGTCTTGGCTGCGAACGACCCCGCGCACGCGAAACGCGAGCTCTTCGAGCATCACGTCACCAGCGGCGTAACCGTAGTTATGGTTCAGCTCGCGGAATCCGGTGATTGTGCCGACCGCAAGGGCGACAGCGGTTCCGTCGAGCCGTGCCCGTGTCAACGCTGACGCCAGGAACGACCGTGTCGTCTCGCGATTAGGAAGGCCCGTGAGGCCGTCGAATTCTTGGGTGTAGCGCAGCGTGGCCTCGAGCCCGACCTCGTAGGTGACGTCACGTTGCACGCTCACAAAGTGAGTCACGGTGCCATAGGCATCGCGCATCGGGGTGATCGAGAGGTCGTTCCAGAACGTCGAGCGATCTCTGCGGTAGTTGAGCAGCCGAGCTGTGTACGGCTCGCCCGCGTCGAGCGCTTGACGCATGTGCGAGAGATCGAGGTCGGACGTGCCGGGCCCCTGCAGGAATGAGCACGAGCGTCCGATGATCTCGGCTGCTGCGTATCCGGTGATCGTCTCGAAGGCCGCATTGGCGTAGATGATGCGGCGTTCAGCGTCGGTGATGATCGCGCCCTCGGCGATCGTGTCGAGCGCGAGAGCGAACAGGCCGTCGGCAATGAGGTTGTCGTGGCCCAACAATGTCGAGTGCATGTGGGGCTCCCAATCTTTTCTCGGGCGGGAGACCCCCGGCGGGGATCGCTCGCGATGGCCTCAGTATGCGCGGCGGGCCTCGCTGCGTCACAGCAACGCCGAGCGTCGACGTTCGCGAAGCGAAGATTTGCCCCTCAGGCGGGGGGCGTCAGGGGATCATTTCGGTCTATGCTCGCCCGCCGTGTGAGCGCACGACGTTGCGCGACCCCACCGCCGCGCGCGAACGCGTCGGGTCGTTCGTGCAGAACGAACAGTTACCGAAGCTCGGCGAGTGCAGTGATGAGCTCGCCGACTGTGTGGCCAGCGTTCGAGGGGTGCCGCAGGGGAGCGGTGGGCACCACCGCGTAATGGTTGCGGCGGCCGCGGCGCTCGCGCTCGAGGTACCCGGTGTCGACCAGGTCGCCCAAGATCGTCACGGTCGAGCGCGTCGAAATGTTTACTTCGTCAGCCAGCTGCTGCACGGTGGCGTCCGGGTCTTTCGCGACCTCGAGGAGCACGTGCGCATGGTGGGTGAGAAACGTCCATGTCGACATGTCGCCATTGTGCCATTCGCGGCAAACTGGGCGTGCAACAAATGAAACCTTCTGCATGTATGGTGCGTGATGCATGAACTGTAAATCACCTATTGTCGCCACCCCCGGAGCCGCCCCATGATTCTCGAAACAGCCGCCGCGAACCTGCTCTCTGCCCCTGTGCTCGCCTTCGTGCTGGGCCTTGTGGCTGTTGCCGTGCGAAGCGACCTCCGTTTGCCCGAGGCGCTCACGACGTCGATTTCGATCTACCTGCTGCTGGCGATCGGCGTGAAGGGTGGCGTTGCGCTGCGGTCAGCCACGTTCGGCGAGGTCATCGGCCCCGT
>JAYUKK010000083.1:0-4508 GCA_043764515.1 Microbacterium sp. | reverse complement strand
CCCACAAATCGCGAAGATCCGACCAGAGCTTCACTTTCCGCCGATTCGCCTCTGGGACGCCCGCAACCTCCAGGATCCGAAGGCCGATTGCGAGCGTGTTGTGTCCGCCGTCGAGGATGCCCTCGATGGTCCTTTTCTGGAATGCCACGCGTACTCGACCACGATCCAAGCGTTCGTAGTCTGTTGCGCCGAGCAGAACACCCTTCGTCTTCAGCGGGAAAATGTCAGGTGTTGTCTCGATGGAGTCGATGATCGCGGCCGTCACCTTGCTCACCTTTGCTGACCGCGGATTCGCATCGAGGTCGAGCGAATCGATCACAGAGATGAAGTAGCGCGCCCGGACAAGCCCAGAGATACGCGTGATGCCTTCGATTGTCTGCTCGAACTTCTGCTCAAACTTCAGTGTGAGACTCTCAAGTTCTTGACGTTGGTTCATTTTGTGTCCTCACCTTCTATTGAGGGAGAACTTCTGCCAACAAAAAAGCCGACGAGTAAACGTCGGCCGAGAGCAACGAAAGTCGTCGCTAGTTGCGCTGGCCAGAAGCCCATCCGGGTTTCATTTCCTCGCCCCCATCCGGGAGCGCCCCTCAACTATCCGTGATCACCACTTGAATGTCAATGCACCCTCACGTCTTTGCGCATTGAATGCCCAGCTGGGCGCGATCAATTGCCTCAGTGGGAGGTCTACGAGCGAACGAGCTTTGCCTGCTCGCGCAGCAGCTCGAGCAGCACCGCGGCCGAGTGACTCCAGTCGAAGCGCGCAGCCTCAGCGGGGGCCGCGGCCGAGCGGCGCTCCCACTCCCCCGTGGCCAGCAGTTCAGTGATGCGCGCGGCGAAGGCCTCCGCATCCCCCGCCGCCGCATAAAGCGCCGTGTTGCCGCCGATTTCGCGGAAGATCGGGATGTCGCTCACGACGACAGGCGTGCCTCGCCCCATGGCTTCGACGAGTGGGATGCCGAAGCCTTCGTCGCGCGAGGCACTCACGAGCGCCGTCGCGCTGTCGAGCAGGGCGGCGTACTCGTCGTCACTCACGCCGTCGTGGACGACGAGCGAACCGGCCGGCGCCGCCGCTTCGAATCGCTCGCGGTCAGCAGGCCTGATGCGGCTGAGCAGATGCAGCCGCGCGCCCGGCAGGTGGTGCAGCGCCGCGACAAGCGTGTCGACGCCCTTGTAAGGCATGAATGAGCCCATGTAGACGAGCTCGATACCCTCGGGCCGCGTGCGGGGCACGACCGTCGCGGGGCGATCGGCGGCATTGGGCACGACCGTGATCGAGCGCTTCGTGAGCCGGTGCTGACGCATGAGCGCGCGCGTGGTGTTGCTCACGGTCACGACGGCGTCGGCGCGGTTGAGCAGCACCCGTTGCGGCCACCACGCGAGGTGGTAGAGCCGCCAGCCGAGCCGTACGGGCCAGGGCAGATCGCGCGGCGGCGTTGGATGCGCGTAGTAGATCAGGTCGTGCAGCGTGAGCACGAGCGGGTAGCGCCGCCCCGCAGCCCCCATGGTCTGCATGGGGCTGAAGACAACGTCGGGCGACACACGGTTCACCTGGAAAGCCACGAAGGGCTCACGCGGGCTCGTGGGGCCGCTCACGCGGTGCCAGGGCAGCCCTTCGGGCAGCATGGCGAGCTGCCGCTCGTCGCTAATGAGGAGCTCGAGCGACTCGGTGTCGGCGAGCTGCGTGCGCAGCGCATCCACCAGCCCTGCCGTGAAGCGGCTAATGCCGTCGTGGCGCGGAAACCGCACGTAGCGACAGTCGACGACGATCTTCACGGGCTACGCCAGGAACTCGCGAATGGCGGATGCCGCCTCGACGGGCTTTTCGTAGTGCACGAGGTGCCCGACGCCCTCGATGATGACGAGCTGGGCATCCGGAAACAGCGTCACGAGGTGTCGCTGGGCCTCGAGCGGCGTGATGTCATCGTTGTCGGCCACGATCAGCAGAGTGCTCGGGGCGATGTCGGCGGCATACTCCGAGACGTCGTGCGAGACGGATGCGCGGAACGCCTCGAGCAAGCTGTCGCGGTTCGCGAACGCCGAGAAGTAGCGGTCGTGTTCTTCGTGAATCCAGCGTCGCAGTTCTTTGTCGTCGGTCTTGGCCATCGTCACGCTCATGATGCGGGTCACGAGGCGGCTCCGGAGAGCGGCAAAACCGAGGCGTGGCGGCAGTGCTGCGCCCACCCGATAGAAGCCGACGGCGAGTCGCGTCAGCACGCCACGCGGGCCCGCAAGCGCGTTCTGCCCGATGGGGTTGATGAGCACGACCCGGGGGGTGGGCACCCCGCTCGCGACGGCGGCCGAGACGACGATCGACCCGAACGAGTGGCCCAGCAACACCGCGGTGCCGCGCACCCCCGTCGCCGCGAGAAACGCGTCGAGCCACGCGATGTAGCCCTCAATGTCGTGCGGTCGATCGGCAAGCGGCTCGCTCAAGCCGAAGCCCGGAAGATCGGGAGCGAGAAAGCGGATGCCCGGCAACTGCGCGACGACCGGCCCCAGCCCATGGTGGTCGCCGCGGAAGCCGTGCACGAGCACGACCGTGCGATCGGCGTCGAGCGGGCCGTACTCCACGAGGTGGGTCGAGACGCCGAGCACCTCTATGGTGCGATCGCGGGCGGGGATCAGCGCGAGGGATTCGGCGTACGGGGAGGCAATAGGCATCGTGATTAGTCTAGGCAGGTGTCGTTCACCGCTCCCATCACCCTGCCCGGACTCGCTCTCGATCCGCAATGGCACCGGCGGAGCGTGTTCTACGAGGTCATGGTGCGGTCGTTTATGGACTCCAACGGCGACGGCATTGGTGACCTGGGTGGGCTGATCAACAAGCTGGACTACTTGCAGTGGCTCGGCGTTGACGCGCTGTGGTTGCCGCCGTTCTTCCCGAGCCCGATGCGCGATGGCGGCTATGACGTGGCCGATTACACCGCGGTCTTGCCCGAGTTCGGCACGGTAGAACAGTTTCGCGAACTCGTGACGAAAGCGCACGAGCGCAACATGCGCATTGTGATCGACCTCGTGATCAACCACACCTCCGACCAGCACCCCTGGTTCCAGGCCTCCCGAGACGACCCGCAGGGTCCGTACGGCGACTATTACGTCTGGAGCGACACGGACGCGAAGTTTGAGAACGTGCGCATCCTCTTCGTCGACACCGAAGAGTCGAACTGGGCCTTCGACCCTGTGCGTCGACAGTTCTACTGGCACCGGTTCTTTTCGCACCAGCCTGACCTCAACTTTGACAACCCTCGCGTGCATGACGAGGTGTTCGACGTGGTCCGGTTCTGGGCCGACCTCGGGGTTGACGGGTTTCGCCTCGACGCCATCCCCTACCTGTACGAGTCTGACGGGGGTAGCGGCGAGAGCGAGCCGCCCACGCACGCGTTCATTGCCCAGCTGCGCGCCATGATGGATCGTGAGTACCCCGGGCGAGTACTCATTGCCGAGGCCAATCAGTGGCCCACCGAGGTCGCCTCGTTTTTCGGCACCGAGACACAGCCCGAGTGCCACATGGCCTTCGACTTTCCGGTCATGCCGCGTATCTTCTACGCACTGCGGTCACAACAAGCCACCGAGCTGCAGCGCCAGCTGCGCGAAGAAGTTGCGGCGCCGGAGGGCAGCGCGTGGGGAGTCTTCTTGCGCAACCACGACGAGCTCACGCTCGAAATGGTGAGCGAGGAGTACCGGCAGGCGATGTACGGCTGGTATGCCTACGACCCCCGCATGCGGGCGAATGTGGGCATCCGTCGCCGGCTGGCACCCTTGCTCGATAATTCGCGCGCAGAACTCGAACTCGCCCACGCCCTGCTCTTCAGCCTGCCGGGCAGCCCGTTTCTGTACTACGGCGACGAGATTGGCATGGGCGACAACATCTGGTTGCCCGACCGTGATAGCTCGCGTACGCCCATGCAGTGGACCCCCGACCGCAATGCCGGCTTCTCAGCGGCCGACCCCGGCAAGCTCTACCTGCCGGTCGTGCAATCCCTGGTCTTCCACTACAACCAGATCAACGTTGAAAGCCAGCTCGCCCAGTCGCGATCGCTCTTGCACTGGGTGCGCAATGTGATCCATGTGCGCAAGGCGCATCCCACGTTCGGGCTCGGCACCATGCGGGTGCTCGAGACCGACAACGAGTCGGTGCTTGCTTTCGTGCGTGAGTACAGCGGTACCGGTAGCCACCTGGGCGACGCTCCCGAACGCATCCTGTGCGTGTTCTCTTTCGCTCACAACCCGGTCGCCGCGCGTGTCACCGCGACCGGGCTCGAAGGCGCTGAGCTCCATGACCTCTTCGGGGGTGCGCGCTTTCCCGCGATCGGACCAGATGGATCCGTAACCCTCACCATGGGCACTCAAACCTTTTTCTGGCTCCACGTGGGCCACACCGACGCGGCGAGCGTCGGCACACCCGCCTAGGCTGATCCGCGTGACCCTGCTGCAGCGAGACCGGGCCGTCTTCGACCTTGAAACGACGGGCGTGGATGTTCGCACGGCGCGAATCGTCACTGCCTGTA
>JAYUKK010000082.1:0-16438 GCA_043764515.1 Microbacterium sp. | reverse complement strand
CGCGCCCGCCTCAATGGCCGAGAGGATGCTCGCGTCGGTCTCATACGTCGTGAGCACGAGCACGCGCACCTGGTCGGTGCGCTCGCGAATGCGCGCCGTCGCCGCGTCGCCCGTCAGCCGTGGCATGCGCACGTCCATCACCACGAGGTCGGGCAGCAGCGCGAGCGCGAGCTCGACAGCCTGCTCGCCATCGACGGCCTCGCCCACCACCTCGATGTCTGGTTCAGCAGAGAGCAACGCGACGATGCCCGCGCGCACCACAGCATGATCGTCGGCGACCAACACGCGGATCACGGTGGTCACGCGCTCACCACGTTGGTACCGGTTGGCAACTCGGCGACGAGTGTGGTGCCCGCGCCCGGAGCGCTCGTTACCGTGAGGGTTCCGTGCACGAGCGCGAGCCGCTCGGTCATGCCCGTGAGACCAAAGCCGTCGGGGGCTGCTGCGGGGTCGAAGCCAATGCCGTCGTCGACGACCCGCACGCGCACCCGATTGGCATTACTGCGGTTGACGTGAATGGTGATGTGTGAGGCCTGGGCGTGTTTGCGCGCATTGCCGAGCGCCTCTTGTACGCACCGCAGGGCGACCACCTCGACATCGCGGGAGAGCGTGAGGGGAAGCTCGAGGTCGAGCTCGACTCGCACGCCCGTCTCGCGCATGAAGCGATCGGCGAGCCGACGCAGAGCGCTTCCGAGATCGAGCCCGTCATCGGCCACGGCGGCGCCTGCCGCGACGAGGGCCCGCGTCTCAGTGAGCGCGGCACGGGCGTGCTCCTCGAGCAACGCCAGCGTGGCATCCGGCCCCGCGGTCTCACGGCGTGCGCGTTGAGCCAGCATGACGAGACCGGTGAGATCTTGCGCGATCGTGTCATGAAGGTCTCGAGCGAGGCGTTCGCGCTCATCGGCCGCGCCCGCCGCTCGGTTCAGTGCCGCGATCTGCTCCTGGGCTCCTTGCAGCTCGGCCAGCAAGCGACCGCGTTCGTCACCGAGTTGCGTCATGCGGCTAATCCAGAACCCCATCGCCAGGCTGAAGCCGAGCGAGAGTGCGACGGTGAACCCCGTCTGCACGAGATTGGCCGTTCCCGTGCCCAGCGACACGAGAAAACCCACCCCCACCGCGAGCGCGATCGCGATGTTGGCCACCACCGCTCGCCGCATCGTCGCACTGAAGCTCCACGCGAGCGGATACGCAATCACCTGGATGATCGCGAGGGTCGGGTACGCCGAGACCACGAGCCCGGCGGCCACAACCACGGCCACGAGGAACGGTGTCACGGTCGAGGCCTCGGAACCGCGGCGCCCGAGTGCGATCCACGCCACGACGAGCACAGCGATGCCCGCAAGGCCCACGCCGATGCGCCAAGGCACGTTGGTCAGAACGAGCAACAGCACGGCGAGGAGCACGGCCGTGCCCAGCACGGCCGCATCCCACGATCGCATCGAGGTCATGGTGCGCTCAGCTGTCTTTGCGAATCCAGCGGAAGGTCAGGCTCGTGATCACGAGCCCAGCGACGAGCCAGATGGCGAGCACGAGTGCAATGCCGGGGAGATCCCACGACTCGTTTTGCTCGAGCACCACGAGTTCGTCGGGCAAGAAGACGCTGCGCATGCCCTGCGCCATCCACTTCAGGGGGAAGATGGAGGCGAACGTCTGCAGCCAATCGGGCAGGTCGCTGAAGCGCAAGTAGACGCCCGAGATGAACTGCAGCACGAGCGTGATCGGAATCACCACCGCGTTGGCGCTCTTGCCGCTGCGCGGCACCGCGCTGAGCGCGATGCCGAGAATTGCCGAGCACAGCACGCCGAGCGTGAAGACCCAGGCGAAGGTCACCCAGTTCTCGGGGTTCTCCGGCAGCGGTACTTGAAAGACCGTGAAGCCCAGCACGAGCAACACGCCTGCTTGCAGCAGGCCCGTCGTAAACGATTGACCGAGCTTGCCGATGAAGTAGCTGACGACCGGCAAGGGCGAGCCGGCGAGGCGCTTGAGCGTGCCGTCGCTTTTCTCCATCGCGATGTCGATCGCGAGGTTTTGCAGCCCACTCAGCAGTACGCCCGCGGCGAGCATGGCGGGCAGGAAGAACCAGGCAGCCGAGATGTCATCGCCCTCGGCCGTCTGGCCAAAGCTGGCTTCGCTGAACGAGACCGAAAAGATCGTGAGCATCACCACCGGAAAGAGGAAGGTAAAGAAGACCGTGTCGCCCTGACGGAAGTACGCGCGCACCTCATAGCCGATACGCAGTACGCCCAAGCGGACGGCGCGGACGATCGCCGATTCGGTGCGGGATGCCCGGGCCGGGCTCATGGTCGTATTCGCGTCTGTCGTGCTCATCGTGTGGCCTCCGTCTCATTCAGTGCTTCTGCGCTCAGGTCGCTTGCGTGCTCGCGCCCGACGAGATCGAGGTAGACGTCTTCGAGGCTCGGGCGAATCACCTCGAGTGAATCCGGCTCGGCGCCCAGTCGGCTCACGAGCTCGGTCACGAGCGTTGCCGGCGTGGTGGTGCGCTCTTGGCGGCGCTCGCCGCCCTCGATCCAGCGCACGAGCGGCACGCGCGATTCACGCCCACCGATCTCGTCGATGGGCGCGAGATCGACCATGAGGCCGCCCGCGATGATTCCGGCGCGGTCGCCCAGCTGGGCGGCCTCGTCGAGATAGTGAGTAGTGAGCAGGATGCTTGTTCCCTCGCTCTGCAGGGTGCGGATCAACTGCCAGAAGCTGCGGCGCGCCTCGGGGTCGAAGCCCGTCGTGGGCTCGTCGAGAAAGAGCAACTCGGGTGCGCCGACGATGCCCACGGCGACGTCAACGCGGCGACGCTGCCCGCCCGAGAGTTTGCGGATCAGCACGCCCGCCTTGCTCTCAAGCCCGACGGCAGCGATGACCTCGTCAACGTCGCGCGGGCTCGGGTAGAGGGCCGCGAAGTGGCGCAGTTGTTCGGCGACGGTGACGTTTCCGCTCTCGCCGCTCGACTGCAGCACAATGCCGAGCCGTGCCTTCCAGTCGAGCCCGCCCTTGCCCGGGTCGACCCCGAGCACGCGCACTTCGCCGCTCGTGCGGGCACGGTAGCCCTCAAGAATTTCGATGGTGGTCGACTTGCCGGCCCCGTTCGGGCCGAGCAGGGCGAAGGTCTCGCCGCGGCGGATGTCGAAGCTGATGCCGTCGACGGCGGTGAGGTCGCCATAGGTCTTCCGCAGGTCGCGCACCTCGATGACGTTGTCGTGAGTGGTCATGATCACAGCATCCCGTGTGCGCAGCGTCGGCGGAACCTCTGCTCGGCTGATTCGCGGGTCAACCGATCGGTGGACGCCGTGTGATAAATGCACGAATTCGAATGTGTGCGCCGTCTTTCGATAAACTCGCGTTGCGCATAAACGCGCGCAATATCGAGGGAGAATTTACCGTGAAGCGCATTACCACCGAACTCGTCGACGACCTCGACTCCACCGTGATCGGCCCGGGCGACGGCGGCACCGTCACTTTTGCACTCGACGGTGCAACCTACGAGATTGACCTGGGTCGCGCCAACCAGCAAGCGCTTCGGGATGCTCTCGCGCCGTTCATCGCACACGCGCGGTCGACCGGCCGCCGGTCATCGGGCTCCCCGCGCGCACGCCGCGCGTCCACCGCCTCCGGCGACACGGCCGCCGTGCGCGCCTGGGCCCAACGAAACGGCTATGGAGTGGGCGATCGCGGTCGTATTCCGGCCGAGATTCGCGCCGCTTACACGGCCGCACAGGGCTAACGCGCGATCACGTCACCCCGCGTGTGAGGGAGGCGCTGTCGCCGAGGCACCATTCGGCAGCCGCCTCGGCGTGCAACCGTGCGGTCGGAAAGAGCGGCACCGAAATGTCGTCGGGGCCCAGGAGTAATTCAATTTCGGTGCAGCCGGCGATGACGCCCTGGGCGCCGTGGGCGACAAGCTCGTCAACGATTGCCACGTAGGCCTCTCGCGATGACGGCGAGATGATGCCCTGCACGAGTTCGTCGTAGATGACCGAGTGCACGATCGCGCGCCCGCGTTCGTCGGGAGTCAATACGGTGAGCCCGAAACGCTCCCGTAAGCGATCGGCATAGAACGGCTGCTCCATCGTGAACCGCGTGCCGAGCAGGGCAACCTGATCGATGTCGCCCGCCCGCACGGCATCCCCCGTGGGGTCGGCGATGTGCAGCAGTGGCACGTCAATCGCGGCGGCAACCTCGTCGGCCAGCAAGTGCATGGTGTTCGAGCAGATCACCACAGCGGTCGCGCCGGCCGCGACGAGGGACTGGGCTGAGTGCGCCAGTAGTCGACCGGCGTCATCCCACCGACCCGCGGTTTGCAATGCCTCTATCTCGGCGAAGTTGAACGTGCGCATCACCAGGTCGCCCGAGGCAACACCTCCGAGCCGCTCGCGCACGCGCTCGTGAATAACCCGCTCGTACTCGATCGACGACTCCCACGACATTCCGCCGAGCAAGCCCACCGTGCGCACGGAAGCGCTCGACTAGTCCGCGCCGAAGAACGCCTGAAGGCGCTGGATGCCCTCGAGCAGGTCGGCGTCGCCGAGCGCGTAGCTAAAGCGCAGGTAGCCGCTCGGCCCGAACGCCTCGCCGGGCACCGCGGCGACTTCCGCGTGCTCGAGCACGAGGTCGGCGAGCTCGAGCGACGTTGTCGGAGTCGAGCCCTTCCACTCACGGCCCAACAGCGCGGTCACGTCGGGGTACACGTAGAACGCTCCGGTCGGCGTGGGGGTGACCATGCCCGGGATGCGGTTGAGTTCCGCGACCGCAACGCGACGCCGGCGGTCGAAGGCCTCGCGCATGGTCGCGACGGCATCTTGCGGCCCCGTCAGAGCGGCAATCGCCGCGCGTTGCGAGATGTTCGCGACGTTGCTCGAGAGGTGCGACTGCAAGTTCGATGCCGCGGCGATGACGTCGGCCGGGCCGACCATCCACCCCACGCGCCAGCCGGTCATCGCGTACGTCTTCGCGACGCCATTGACGAGGATGCACTGCTCAGCCAACTCGGGAACGGCCTCGACGATCGACACAGCCCGCACGCCGTCGTAAGTGAGCGCCTGGTAGATCTCGTCGCTGATGACCCAGATGCCGTGCTGCAGTGCCCACTCGCCAATGGCCGTCGTCTGCTCGGGGCTGTAGACAGAACCCGTGGGGTTCGACGGGCTCACGAAGAGCAGCACCTTGGTGCGCGGCGTGCGGGCGGCCTCGAGCTGCTCGACCGTCACAAGGTAGTTCTGGTCGGCTCCGGCAAAGACCTCAACGGGCACGCCCCCCGCCAGGCGAACGACTTCGGGGTAGGTGGTCCAGTAGGGGGCAGGAAGCAGGACTTCGTCGCCGTCGTCGACGATCGTGGCGAATGCCTGGAAGACGGCCTGCTTGCCACCATTGGTGATGATGACGCGGCTCGCGGTCGTGGCGAGCCCGCTGTCGCGCGCGGTCTTCTCGGCCACGGCCTCGCGCAGTTCGGGGAGGCCCGCGGCCGGCGTGTACCGGTGGTTCTTCGGGTCGCGCGCGGCAGCGACCGCGGCCTCAACAATGTGGTCAGGCGTCGGAAAGTCGGGCTCGCCGGCGGCATAGCTGATGACGGGGCGCCCCGCGGCCTTGAGGGCCTTGGCCTTGGCGTCAACCTTGAGAGTGGCAGATTCGCTGATCGCGGCGATGCGGCGAGCGATGCGGAAAGAGTCGGCGGTCACGCGCCGATTCTACGGGTGCAGAGCATCCTGATGCCCGGATGTTCGCTCCCGCTCGGGGCCTCTCGGGTTGGCGCTCCTCGCGTCGTCGCCTACACTGGGTCGAGGTAGTTGATCTCTGCCATGCTTTCGCGTGCCCGAAGATCAGCGATCGACCGCAGAGGGCGGTGGCTCAATTGGTAGAGCAGCGGTCTCCAAAACCGCAGGTTGCAGGTTCGAGTCCTGTCCGCCCTGCAGAGTCGTCGTCCCGGGGTGTTCTTGCGAGAACTCCCCGGGCTCGACGGTGAGATGCGCCATGAGCGTGTTACCGACCCAACCAGACCACACAGTCACAACGACGATGAGTCGTGAGGAGAGCATCACGTGAGCAATGTGATCGACGAGCCCGGCGAGGACATCGTTGCGAATGCCAAGAAGGAGCGCGCCGAAAAGCGCGGACCCTTCGGCCGCATCGGGCTGTTCTTGCGCCAGGTGATCAATGAGCTCAGCAAGGTGGTCACGCCCACCCGGCGTGAGCTCATCACCTACACGATCGTCGTGCTCGTCTTCGTGATCATCATGATGGCGATCGTGTCCGGCCTCGACATCGTGTTCCTGTGGGTCGTGCGCTTCGTGTTTGGTGACGGATCGGCCGCGATCGGCTTGTAGCCTTCGCGCCCGCCCCGCTCGACCGACGTACAGAGAGAAAGAGAAACCGTGACCGAGAAGCTTCCCAGCGACCTCGACTATTCGACCGCTGCCGAGCAGTCGTCTGAAGAAGACGAGGCGCAAGAGGGCAACACCCTCGAGGCCGACCTGCACTCGGTTGACGCCGTCGAGCACTCGGCGATGCACATCGTTGATGAGGATGCTGAGCCCAACTTCGAGGGTCTTCTCGACGAGCTCGAAGCCGCCGCCGACCCTGAAGCTGACGCCATCGTCAACGACGCCCTCGACATCGACTCGGTCGACGAAGCCGAGGCAGCCGCCGAGGCGACCGAAGACGAGTCCGGCGAGCACGCCCTCGAGGCAGCCGCCGAGGCCGACCCTTCCCAGGCCGATACTGCTGAGGTCGACCCCGCTGAGGTTGACCCCTACGACGAGTTCAAGCTTGAGCTGCGCATGAAGGCTGGCAAGTGGTTCGTTGTGCACTCGTACGCGGGCTTTGAGAAGCGCGTCAAGCAGAACATCGAGAACCGCAAAATCTCGATGAACATGGAAGAAAGCATCTACGAGGTGCAGGTTCCCATGGAAGACGTCGTCGAGATCAAGAACGGCCAGCGCAAGCTCGTCACGCGCGTGCGCATCCCCAGCTACGTGCTGGTGCGCATGGACCTCAACGAAGACAGCTGGTCGGTCGTGCGGCACACGCCGGGCGTCACGGGCTTCGTGGGTAACGCGCACAACCCGACGCCGCTTCGGTTCGACGAGGCGTTTAACATGCTCAAGTCGACCGTGCAGATCGCCGAGGCTCCGGCCAAGGCCGGCGGCGCACGAGGCGGGGGCCTCGCGGCCCGCGTCATCCCGGCCGAGATCGACTTCGAGGTGGGTGAAACCATCACGATCAAGGAGGGCTCGTTCGCCGGGCTCCCCGGCACGATCAACGAGATCAAGCCCGAGAGCGGCAAGCTCATTGTGTTGGTTTCGCTGTTTGAGCGCGAAACCCCGGTCGAGCTCAGCTTCGACCAGGTCACCAAACTGTAAGTACATCAACCACCGCGGCGCGCACTGGGCGCGCAGGCGGGAGCGCAGCATCCTCTCGGATGTTGCTCGACACGAAGGAAGAGAACATGGCACCGAAGAAGAAGGTCACGGGTCTGATCAAGCTGCAGATCCAGGCCGGCGCCGCCAACCCCGCCCCGCCCATCGGCCCGGCGCTCGGTCAGCACGGCGTCAACATCATGGAGTTCTGCAAGGCCTACAACGCGGCGACCGAAGCCCAGCGCGGCAACGTCATCCCCGTCGAGATCACCGTGTACGAAGACCGTTCGTTCACGTTCATTCTCAAGACCCCGCCGGCCGCTGAGCTCATCAAGAAGGCCGCGGGCGTGCAGAAGGGGTCGTCGACCCCGCACACCGTCAAGGTGGCCAAGCTCACCAAGGAGCAGGTGCGCGCGATCGCCGAGCAGAAGCAGGTCGACCTCAACGCCAACGACATCGAGGCGGCCGAGAAGATCATCGCTGGCACCGCTCGCAGCATGGGCATCACCGTCGAGCAGTAGCTCGACCCCACCACCTTCACATCAGCGGGAGAGCCAGCCAGGCTCGTCAACCGCGAACTCACCTCTAGGAGACACAACATGGCACAGAAGTCGAAGGCCTACCGGGCCGCGGCCGAGAAGATCGAAGACGGCAAGTTCTATTCCACGGCCGAGGCCGTGTCCGTCGCTCGTCAGACCGGCTCGAAGAACACCAACTCGACCGTCGAGGTCGCGCTGAAGCTTGGCGTCGACCCCCGTAAGGCCGACCAGATGGTGCGTGGCACCGTCAACCTGCCCCACGGCACGGGCAAGACCGCCCGCGTCATCGTGTTCGCGACGGGCCCCGCGGCCGAGGCTGCCATCGCAGCGGGCGCCGACGAGGTCGGTGGCGTCGAGCTCATTGAGAAGGTCGCCGGCGGCTACACCGCTTTCGACTCGGCGGTCTCGACCCCCGAGCTCATGGGCCAGGTCGGTCGACTCGGCAAGGTGCTCGGCCCGCGTGGCCTTATGCCCAACCCGAAGACCGGCACCGTGACCCCCGACGTGGCCAAGGCTGTCACCGACATCAAGGGTGGCAAGATCGAGTTCCGCGTCGACAAGCACGCCAACGTGCACTTCATCATCGGCAAGACCGCGTTCACCGAAGAGCAGCTGCACGAGAACCTCACCGCAGCTCTCGACGAGGTTATGCGCCTCAAGCCGTCGAGCTCGAAGGGGCGTTACCTGCAAAAGGGTTCGCTCTCGACGACCTTCGGCCCGGGCATCCCGCTCGACGTCAACGCCGTTTAGCGTTCACTGCTGCGCCGCCGCTACGGCGGCGTAGCGCGAGAATGGCCCCGCTTCGGCGGGGCCATTCTCGTTGTCGGCGCAGGGCGTGACGTCGTGCCACACGCTCGGGCGACGGATGCGCGGTTCTAGCCGCGTGCAACCTCGATCACGATCTTGCCGCGCGTACGGCCCGACTCGACCAGGCGGTGCGCTTCGGCGAGCTCATCGAGCGGCAGCACGCGATCGACGTGCACGCGCAGGTCGCCCGCCTCGATCATGCGGGTGATGACGGCGAGCGTCGCGCCACTCGGCGACACTTTGTAGTCGGTCGCGCGGACGCCCGCCGCGCTCGCATCGGCGAGCATGGTCGGCCAGCTGCCGGAGGGCGCGTTGACGAGCAGCCCACCCGGGCGCAGGGTCGAGAGCGAGCGCGAGCCGGTGTTGTCGTGCACATTGCCGATGAGGTCGATCACGACATCGTGGTCGTGCACTTCGTGCTCGAAGCGCGTGGTGGTGTAGTCGACGACGCGGGCGGCGCCAAGCTCGCGCACGAACGACACGTTGGCGGTGGAGCACGTGGCGGTGACAGTGGCGCCGAAGTAGGCCGCCAACTGCACCGCGAAGTGGCCGACGCCTCCGGCTCCGGCGTGGATGAGCATCCGCTGCCCCTCATGGGCACGCGCCACATCGACGACCATGCCCCACGCCGTGAGCGCGGCGAGCGGTACCGCGGCGGCCTCGGTCATCGTGAGCGTCGTCGGCTTCGGAGCGAGAAAGAGTTCTGGAACTGCTGCATATTCAGCGTTGCCGCCATCGAGACGCGGCACCATCGTCATGCCATAGACCTCACGGCCCGGAGCGAGCGGGTGTGACTGGTACGCCGACTCGACGACAGTCCCGGCGATGTCGTAGCCGAGCACGGCGGGGTAGTGGCGAATGGCCGATGCTGATCCTCGACCGGCGCGAGTCTTGACGTCGATGGGGTTGACGCTCGTGGCGTGCACGCGAACGAGCACCTCGGCACCCGCTCGCACGGGCAGGGGCACCTCGATCGCCTCGAGCATGTCGGGCCCGCCGACTCCGGTCATGACCATCGCGCGCATCGTCGTCATTGCTCGTCGTTCCTCTCCCTGCTGAACCCAGTGAACACGATGCGCGGGTCGGTCGTGTTAACGCGCTGTCACATCCCCGAGAACTCGGATGCTCGGTAGTGTGCCACGGCCGACGTACGATGGGCGCTGACCATCGCCTCCGTTCGTGAAGGGTGCCCAGTGCCTGGTCCGTTTGTCATCCATTCGGTCGCTGCCGGGTGACCCGCACGTGATCGATAGCCCTCAGCGGCATCGGGATGCTGCGCTCGCTGTCATCGGCGCACTCCTCGTGACGGCCGCACTCGTGCTCATTTGGCTCGCCCGCGTTCGCGTGCCACGCGAGTTGTACGTGAGCGAACTCGGAGCGCTCGGCGAGCCAACGGCAGAGCAGTTTCGCGTCGCTCTGTTGCTTCTTGTGGCGGGAGGCATGCTCGTTGCCTGGTCCATGCGTGACCTGCGCAGCCGACCCCCGCTGCTGCGCCAGGGAACTCCGGCACTCACGCTCACGCTCGCGTGCTCGGCGTTTTTTATCGCGTCGCAGGTGCCGTGCACACAGTCGTGTCCGTTACCGCTCGGTGACACCTTCACGGTGCAAGATTTCGTCCACACACTCGCCGCGGTTGTCGCTTTCGCTGCGGCATGCTGGGCGATGCTGCAAGTTGCCTTCGCACCCGGGCACCGCGCGCTGAGCGGCATCACGCTGATGATGGCTCTCGCGGTTGCTGTTGTCGCGGCAACCGGAGGGCTGCTCTCACTGGCACGCTGGAACGCCGTGTTCGGGAGTCGGCTGGAGCTCGTCGCGACGACGATCGGAATTAGCTGGCTGGTGGTCTTCGGCATCGTTCGGGCGGCCCGGCTCGTCACGCGACCGACACTGGCTGCGGCCGCGAATGCAGAGACTTCTTAGGTCATACCTATCTTGGCTGCGGGGGCGACGCGCCCGTAGAGTGGGGGCATCGACCGCGCGGCCCCTGCGCAACCGCCATCACGCGGACCACCCCCAGTATCGAGGAGCTCCTCCCGTGCCCCGTCCCTCCGCTTCCGTACAGCTCTATTCCGTGCGCGACGCGCTCGCGGCCGACCCGGTCGCCACGGCACACCGCCTCGCCGATCTGGGGCTGCGCACGGTGGAGCCTTTTAGTCTCGTCGACGCCGTCGACGCTCTTGAGCCCGCCCTCACTGCGGCAGGGCTCACGGCGCCCACCGCGCACGTGACGCTGCACAGCGGGAGCCACGCGGCGGCGTTCGTGGCCGCCCGTCGACTTGGCGTGACCACGGTCGTTGACCCGTACATCCCTGAAGAGCGCTGGACCACGCGGGCCGATGTCGCCGCCCTCGCCGCCGAGTTCACAGAGATCGCGCGCCAGTCTGCCGATCACGGACTTCAGGTCGCGTATCACAACCACTGGTGGGAACTCGAGACGCTGATCGACGGCACCCCGGCTCTCGAGGTGTTCGCCGACGAGCTCGGTGACGCACCCGTGGCCCTTGAGCTCGACACCTACTGGAGCGCGGTGGGTGGCGTCGACCCCGTCGCCCTCCTGGGTCGACTCGGGGAGCGCGTGGTGGCGCTGCACATCAAAGACGGCCCCGTCTCGCGCGACACCTCGCTACAGCAGCCCGCGGGCCAGGGCGCGATGCCCATCGCCGAGATTCTCGCTGCGGCACCGAACGCCCGCCCCGTCATTGAGTTTGACGAGTACGCCGGAGACCTGTTCGAGGGCATCGCCGAGAGCATCGCCTTCGTGCGTTCGCTCGGGGTTGAGCTGTGAGCGGACCCGTTGGCGTGGGCGTCATTGGCGCCGGAGTCATCAGCCAGCAATATCTCGAGAACCTCACGCGCGCCGCCGACGTGCGGGTGCTCATGGTCGCTGACCTCGATACTGACCGGGCCGCCGCCCGAGCCGCCGAATACGGCGTGCCGTCAAGCGGCTCGGTCGCCGAGTTGCTCGCGCGCGACGACATCGAGATCGTCGTCAACCTGACCATTCCCGCGGCCCACGTACCCGTCGCGCTCGATGCCCTTGCAGCGGGCAAGAACGTGTGGAGCGAAAAGCCCTTTGCGCTCGACCTGGTGAGCGGCCAAGCGCTGCTCGACGAGGCCCATCGCCTCGGCCTGCGCGTTGCGTGTGCGCCCGACACGGTGCTCGGAGCGGGCATCCAGACCGGTCGACGGCTGATCGAAGCGGGTGTCATCGGCACACCGCTCACGGCGCTCACGCTGTTTCAGGTCTCGGGCCCGGAGACGTGGCACCCGAGCCCCGAGTTTCTTTATGCGCGCGGGGGTGGGCCACTGTTCGACATGGGGCCCTACTACCTGTCGACGCTCGTGCAGGTCATGGGCCCGGCGGCGCAGGTCGTCGCTCGCGGGTCGGTGTCGCGAGCATCCCGTGTGATCGGCTCGGGCCCCCGGGCTGGCGAGTCGTACCCGGTGGAGGTTCCTACGCACGTCGCCGCCCTGATCGACTTCGAGAACGGCACGAGCGCCCAGAGCACGTTCTCGTTCCAGTCCAGCCGCCCGCGCGTGGGGGTCGTCGAGATCTCGGGCACCGAGGGAACGCTGTGCTTGCCCGACCCGAACAACTTCGAGGGCGAGCTGCGAGTGTGGCGCGATGGCATGTTCGATGAGTCCGAGGCTGAGGTCGTGCCCGCGAGCGGGTCGATCTTCTCGCGCGGCGCCGGCGTTGTCGAGCTCGCGCGCGCGATTCGAGCCGGTCGGCCCGAGCGCGCATCGGGCGAGTTCGCCTTCCACGTTCTCGACCTCATGGTCTCGATTCAGCAGTCGGCCGAGACGGACGGAGCTGCCGTGCCCATCGCCAGCACCATTGCGATTCCGCCCGCACTGCCCGAAGACTGGGACCCGACCGCTTCGACCCTGTAGGAGCCTCGCATGAGTCACAGCCCGCTTGGTGTCGCCTTCATCGGCGGCGGATTCATGGCCGACGTGCATAGCCGCGCCGCACGCGCCGCCGGTGCGCGCATCGTGAGCGTCACCAGTTCAAGCCCGCAGTCGACGCGCGCGGCCGCCGACCGCATCGGCGCCGAACGCGCGATCGAAGATGTGGATGCTCTGCTCGCCGACCCCGCCGTCGACGTCGTGCACGTCGTCACGCCCAATGCCACTCACCACGCGTTGACCGCTCGAGCTCTTGCCGCCGGCAAGCATGTGGTGTGCGAGAAGCCGCTCGCGACCAGCGTCGCTGACGCCCATGATCTTGAGCAGCGGGCCTCCGCGGCTGGGGTCGTCGCGACTGTGCCGTTCGTCTACCGGTTTCACCCCATGGTGCGCGAAGCCCGGGCTCGGGTCGCGGCTGGCCAGGTCGGGCAGCTCTTCAGCGTGCAGGGCGCGTACTTGCAAGACTGGTTGCTCGCCGCTGACGACGACAACTGGCGTGTGTCCACCGAGACGGGTGGGGCGTCGCGCGCCTTCGCCGACATCGGGTCGCACCTGTGCGACTTGCTCGAGTTCGTGACGGGCGACCGTCTCGTGCGGCTGCAGGCACTGACGAGCACGGTGTTCGCCGAGCGGGCATCCACCGGTCCCGTCAGCACCGAAGACCTCGCTGGGGTGCTCGCGCAGACCGCCGCCGGGGCCGTCGTCAGCCTGCTCGTGTCGCAAGTGGCGCCCGGGCGCAAGAACGGTCTCGTGCTCGAGCTGCACGGTGCGACAGAGTCGTTGCGGTTCGAGCAAGAACGCCCCGAAGAGCTGTGGATCGGCGCCCGCACCGGCAGCCGCGCCCACCTGCGCAATAACGACGAGTTGCACCCTGACGCCGCACGACTGGCGGTGCTGCCACCCGGGCACCCCCTCGGATACCAAGACGCGTTCACCGCCTTTGCGGCCGACACCTATGCCGCCGTAAGGGGGGCTCGCCCCGACGGTTTGCCCGTCTTCGCGGACGGCGTGCGGGCGGCCCGCATCACGGATGCTGTGCTCGCCTCGGCGCGCACCGGCACCTGGATCGACCTGTAAGCCCCCGGCTTCCGACGCCCCCGGTACCTCGACACCCCCAGAACCCCGACGAAGGAGTCACCATGGCCACGCATCCTGTCACCCTGTTCACCGGTCAGTGGGCCGATTTGACCCTCGAGGAGGTCGCGAAGCTCGCGAGCGAGTGGGGCTACGACGGCCTCGAGATCGCGGCCTCGGGTGAGCATCTCGACGTGCAGCGAGCTGTCGAGGACGACGCCTACCTGCAGGGCCGCCTCGACATCCTCGACCGCTACAACCTGAAGGTCTACGCGATCTCCCACCACCTGGCGGGCCAGGCAGTGTGCGATGACCCCATCGATTTCCGGCACCAAGCGATTCTGTCGAGTCGGGTGTGGGGCGACGGAGAGCCCGAGGGTGTTCGGCAACGCGCTGCCGACGACCTGAAGCTCGCCGCTCGTGCCGCCCGCCGCCTCGGCGTCGACACGGTCGTCGGTTTCACGGGCTCGAGCATCTGGCCATACGTGGCCATGTTTCCGCCCGTGCCGGCGAGCGTTATCGAGGGCGGGTTCGACGATTTCGCGCACCGTTGGAACCCCATCCTCGACGTCTTCGACAGCGAAGGCGTTCGATTCGCGCACGAGGTCCACCCGGGCGAGATTGCCTACGACTATTGGACGAGTGTGCGCACCCTCGAGGCAATCGAGCATCGCGAGGCATTCGGGTTCAACTGGGACCCGAGCCACATGATGTGGCAGAACATTGACCCCGTGGGGTTCATCGTCGACTTTGCCGATCGCATTTACCACGTCGACTGCAAAGACACGCGCGTTCGGCCGCAGAACGGCCGAGCGGGTGTCATGGGTTCCCACTTGCCGTGGGGTGACCCGAAGCGCGGATGGGACTTCGTGTCAACGGGGCACGGAGACGTGCCCTGGGAAGACGCGTTCCGTGCTCTCAAGTCGATCGGCTACGCAGGCCCCATCTCGATCGAATGGGAAGACGCGGGTATGAGCCGTCTCCACGGTGCGGCCGAGGCGGTGGGCTTTGTTCGGTCGTTGCTGTGGGATCTGCCCGAGCAGTCATTCGACGCGGCGTTTTCTCACCAGGACTAGACGCTGTCGCCCCGAGCCGGGCGCGGCAAAAAATGAATGAACTGGTCCCCCTTTCTGGGGACCAGCGTGCCCCCCAACGGGGGACTGCGGTCGATGTTCGTTAAGCGCACACTGTTTGAGGGGGACAAACCCGGTCCCCCACAAGGTGGACTTGATCGACCCGAACGATCGAGACCGCATTGACCCCCGGTCACCCCCAAGGCCGGTACCCAGAACCAGAACTAGATGCGCCTGATCCCCCCAAGCCATCCCCGAGAGCCCCGACCCGCATCCCCTCGCGGTCGGGGCTCTGTTCTGTCCGCTGCGCCTTCCAGCGACACGCTGAATTCGCAGGGCAGGCTCAAAGTCTCCTCATAGGTTCATAGGCGTTACTAGTCGCATGGCTGACGACGAGCTTCCCGAAACCCCCCGCCTGACGCGCCCCGACGGTTCACCCGTTCGGGCTCTCGTGGTCGATGACGAGCCCTCGCTCGCCGACCTCGTGTCGATGGCCCTGAAGTATGAGGGGTGGGATGTTCGCACCGCGCTGACCGGCCAACAGGCCCTGCAGCACGGCCGCGAGTTCAAGCCCGACGTCGTCGTGCTCGACATCATGCTGCCCGACCTCGATGGTCTGGAGGTGCTGCGACGTTTGCGCGCCGACGGTACCGATGTTCCCGTGCTCTTCCTCACCGCCAAAGACTCGGTCGACGACCGTGTCGTCGGGCTCACCGCCGGCGGCGATGACTACGTCACCAAGCCGTTCAGCCTCGAAGAGCTAGTGGCCCGCCTGCGCGGGCTCATCCGTCGCAGCACGCTCGTGGTGAGCGAACGCGCCGACCCCGAGATCACCGTGGGCGATCTCGTGCTCAACGAAGAGAGCTACGAGGTGCGCCGCGGCGACACCGAGATCGAACTCACGGCGACCGAGTTTGAACTGCTGCGGTACCTCATGCGCAACCCCAAGCGCGTGCTGAGCAAGGCGCAGATTCTCGACCGCGTGTGGAGCTACGACTTCGGCGGGCGATCGAGCATCGTTGAGATCTACATCTCCTACTTGCGCAAGAAGATCGACACGCTCGGTCCCGCGATGATCCACACCGTGCGCGGCGTCGGGTACATGATCAAGCCGGTCGCTTAATGCACGGAGGGTGGTCGCTGCAGAAGCGGCTGATTGCGGGCATCCTCGTGCTGCTCATGATGGCGACTCTGGCCATCGGAATCTTGAGCGTGTATTTCTTGCGGGCCAACCTGGTTTCTCAGCTTGACGATGAATTGCGCGTGATCGCCCAACGCATTGAGAACGTCGCGGCACCGGGTCGCGGACCCGAGCAAAGCCTCGACCGGCCGGGTCTGCCGACCGGTTCGCTCATCGGCGTTGTGCAGTCTGACGGCTCAGCCGTCGCCGCCTACCTCGACAACGACGCGACCGTGCGCCAACTGAGCACCGTGCAAGTGCGGGTGATTGCTGCCCGAACACTGGGCGATCCCGCGACCTTGCGCCTTCCTGGCGGGCTCGGCGAGTTCCGCGTGCTCGCGACCGAGACCGAGGGTGGCGCCGTGCTCATTGTCGGTCTGCCGACGGCCGAAGTCTCGTCGACCACGGCCCGACTCGCCGCGGTCATCGCTGGTGTGCTCGGCGGCATCCTGATTGTTGCTGCCGTGCTCGGGCGCGAGGTTGTTCGTCTCG
>JAYUKK010000081.1:0-4516 GCA_043764515.1 Microbacterium sp. | reverse complement strand
TTGCGCGCGGTGCAGGTTCTCGAGCAGCGCATCCCGCAGCATGTTGTCGTCGCTCGTGTTGCGCACGATTGCGGGGATCACCTCGAGGCCGGCGATCGTGGATGCCCGAAGTCGGCGTTCACCCATGATGAGCTCGTAGGCCGGCTCACCCGCCTGAGCTCCGGCGCGCTCGCGCACAACGATCGGCTGCAACACCCCAAACTCCCGCACGGAGTGCACAAGTTCAGCGAGTTCTTCTTCGCGGAATTCTGTGCGTGGCTGCTGGGGGTTCGGAACGATGTCGCTTGGCGCGATCGCCGCCAAACGAGCGCCAGGGACGACAGCAAGCCCGTCGCCATCCGTCGTCGCGGGGACGGGGAAGAACACGTCCACCGGACGCTCGCCCTCACCGGTGGGAATGAGGGCGCCGATACCGCGGCCTAGTCCCGTGCGCTTCTGGGCCATTAGGCAGCCGCCCCGCGGCGAGCGATCTCGGCCGCAGCCTCGAGGTACGACAGTGATCCGGGAGAGCCTTCGTCGTAGCTGATGACGCTCTGTCCGTAGCTCGGCGCCTCACTGATGCGCACAGAGCGGGGAATGAGCGTGTCGAGCACCTGCTGGGGGAAGTGCTCACGCACGTCGTCTACCACCTGA
Organism: Microbacterium sp.; assembly: GCA_043764515.1. Taxonomy (GTDB): domain Bacteria; phylum Actinomycetota; class Actinomycetes; order Actinomycetales; family Microbacteriaceae; genus Microcella. Next base: position 3,883 of record JAYUKK010000081.1, on the reverse strand, counting down.
TTCGCGAGGTTCGTGCGGGAGTCGTACATCGTGAGCAAAATCGTCGAGACGCGCAACTGGGGGTTCAAGTGCCGCTCGATGAGCTGGATGCTGTTGAGCAGTTGGCTGAGTCCCTCCAGCGCGTAGTACTCGCACTGAATGGGGATGAGAACCTCCCGCGCGGCCACGAAGGCGTTGATGGTCAGCAGGCCCAGCGAGGGCGGGCAGTCGATGAAAACGTAGTGGAAGGCTTCATCCTGCGACCCAAGGAAGGCATCGAGTGCGGTGCGCAGCCGCTGCTCGCGCGCCACGAGCGAGACGAGTTCGATCTCCGCGCCCGCGAGGTGGATGGTGGCCGGCACGCAGTACAGGTGCTCGAACTCCGGGCTTTTTTGCACCACCTCCGCAAGAGGGGAGTCGCCGACAACGACGTCGTAGACGCTCGGCGTATCGGCGCGATGCTCGACGCCGAGCGCCGTCGACGCGTTGCCCTGGGGGTCGAGGTCGATGACGAGGACGCGTGCACCAGACCGGGCCAGCGCCGCGGCGAGGTTCACTGTGGTCGTCGTCTTGCCAACGCCACCCTTCTGGTTCGACACGGTGAAGACGCGTGTCGCCGCGGGCAGCGGCAGCGAGGTCGCCTCGAGAGCGATGCGGCGACGGGTGATCTCCGCGACCTCACGCGCCAATGGCGTCGTCTCGTCGTACGGTCCCTGAGTCGTCACAGCTGAGCCTCCCGCTCGAATGTTTCACGTGAAACGGGCACCGTTCGATGGCGCCGTGTGGGCATCCACACCGCCGTCAACGACCGCTGAGCGTCAGGATGCCCCGCCTACTGTAGCCCGAAACAGACGCGTCACTTCCGGCACAATGCCCTCTCCGAGCTGAAGCACTTCGGTCTCGGTCACGCGGTGACGGCCCAACACTGCCGCCGCAGCGGTGATCTCCTCAGAGATACGGGATCCCTTCAAGAAAATCAGTTGCCCTCCATCGCGCACGAGCGGAGCGGTGATCGGCACGAGCTTGCCCAGGGCACTGACGGCTCGAGCGGTGACCTGATCGAACGGGCCAGCCGCAAGGGCCTCCTCGGCCCTCGATCTCAGCACCGTGACGTTGACGAGGCCGAGCCGCTCGCTCTCGTCGCGGAGCCAGTCTGTGCGGCGCTCCATGGGCTCGATGAGCGTCATATGCACGTCAGGGCGAGCAATCGCGAGCACGAGACCGGGGAGGCCTGCTCCACTGCCAATGTCAGCCACGCGTGCATGGGGCAGAAGGAAGGGTGCGACGACCGCACAATTGATGATGTGCCGTGACCACAGCCGGGCAGCTTCAAGCGGGCCAATCAGCCCGAGACGTTCGCCGTGTTCGCCCAGATCGGCAGTAAATCTCCGAGCAAGCTCAATGTGAGCTCCGAAGACCAGTGCAGCACCGGCGGGTTCAGTCTCGATCACGACGGGCTTCGACTCGCCCGCCAATGTTTCACGTGAAACAGTGGAGGAGTCGTCAGCCACGACGGATGACGGTGTGGCGCTCGGCGCCCTCGCCCTCCGACTCAGACGTAAAGCCGCGCTCGCCCACCAGGTCGTGGACGAGCTTGCGCTCGTAGCTCGACATCGGGGGGAGGGCTGCTGACGCGGCGCCCGCCTCGATGCGTTCTACCGCGCGGTCGACGAGCCGCTGCAGCTCGTCAGCGCGGGCGTCGCGCGAGCCAGCAATGTCGAGAATAAGCCGCGAGAATTCACCGGTGCGCGCGTGCACCGCGAGTCGCGTGAGCTCCTGCAGCGCCGAGACGGTGTCGGGCTTCGAGAGCGTGCGAAGGGCATCTACCTCTTCGGCCTCAATCGAAAGGTAGATTCTCCCGGCACGCGACGCGATCTCGATGTCGCCATCAAGATCGGCGAGATCAAGAAGCTCTTCGAGATAGTCCGCGGCGATGTCACCCTCGTCGGCCGCCGAGGCATCCGGCTCGGAATCAGAAAGGTTTGCCGACTCGACCGAGATCGGGTCGAGCACGTTGTCCATGGTGTCGGTCATGGTCTAGCGACCACCCTTCTTCTTCGCGCGGTTCTTGTTCACGGGCTGCGCACGTTGCGGCTTCTTCGGCTCTTCCACGGCAATCGTGCCCTCGGCCTCAAGCTCGGTGTCGTCGATGCCGCGACGCTGGCGTCGCTTGGCGAGGCGGGCCTCACGGGCGATGGCTGCATCGCTGCCCGGCGTCGGCATGTTCCTGATGACAATGAACTGCTGCACCATCGTCCAGATGTTCGACACGAACCAGTAGAACATCACGCCCAACGGGAAGGCCACGCCGGAGAAGAGGAATACGACCGGGAGGATGTACAGGAGGATGCGTTGCTGCCGATACATCGGCGACGCCTTCATCTCCGGGCTCTGGTTCTTCGACATGATCTGCAGCTGCGTAATGAACTGCGATGCCGTCATGAGCACGATGAGCACGGCTGCGATCACGATGACCCAGACGTTGCCGTCGCTGTTGACCATCGTTGAGCCGAGGGGAGCAATACCGAAGAGGGTTGCACGACCAAACTCTGCAGAGAGCTGATCGTTGAGCAGACCGACACCCGAGAGCCCGTTAAACGAGCTGTTGAGCACCGAGAACAGGCCGAAGAAAATCGGCATCTGCAACAAGATCGGCAGGCATGACGACAGAGGGTTAGTGCCGTGCTTCTTGTAAAGCGCCATCGTCTCGCGCGACATGGCTTCGCGCGAGAACTGGTCGCGCTTGCCCCGGTACTTGTCTTGGATCTTTTTGAGATCGGGGGAGATCTCGAGCATCTTGCGCTGGTTCTTGATCTGCCGCACGAAGATCGGAATGAGCGCGGCGCGTACCACGACCACGAGCCCGGCGATCGAGAGCACCCAAGTGAGACCAGCCTCACTCTCGAGACCAATCGCGGTAAACAGGGTGTGGAAGCCCACGAGGATCGCCTCGATAGCCCATTTGATGGGCCAGAGGATGATGGCGAAGATGTCCATAGTGGCGGGTTATGCCTTTCTCTCAAGCACGATCAGGCCCCAGCGGGTTCGCCGATAGGGAGAGTTCTCGTTGACGGGCCAATCGTCAATACCGCCTTCGGCCCACGGGTGACAACGGCCGAGGCGTCGGGCGGCCAACCAGCTGCCCTTCATGACGCCGTGTTCTTGAACCGAGCCGAGGGCGTAGGCAGAGCAGCTGGGGTAATAGCGACACACGTCTCCATAGAGAGGCGAGATCACCGCGCGGTAGGCGCGCAACACCACAACGATCATGTTGCGTGGGACCAGCGCCAGAGTGCGTGCGCTCCGAACGAACGTCTCGCTCATGAAGCCGTCACCGCCCGTCGCAATCCGTCACCGATCTCCGAGCGCAGGGTATCCCACGAGGCCTCATGCGCACCCGGAAGAACGCGCACGACGATGAGGTCAGACGACGGCACGATCGCCAGTGACGCCGCGCAGATAGCGTGGATACGGCGCCGAATGCGGTTGCGCACCACGGCACCACCAACCTGCTTCGAGACGACGACCCCGAACCGAGGCCCGTTCGGCTCACCGACGACGCGGTACAGCACCGCGTGGGGCATGCTGGTGCGCCGGCCACGGCGCACGGCCCGCCGGAAATCGTCACCACGCACGACTCGGTGTGCTCGCGGGAGCACCGTCGTTCTTAGGCCGAGAGTTCGGTGCGACCCTTGCGGCGGCGCGCAGCGAGGATCGAGCGGCCCGCACGGGTGCGCATGCGCAGACGGAAGCCGTGAACCTTCGCGCGGCGGCGGTTGTTCGGCTGGAAGGTGCGCTTGGTCATGGTTCTCTCCTCGGCCCTGTGGGCCAGCGACGACGGAACTCGGATGTCCGATCGCTGCGATTCAGGTCCGGACAGAAGTCAACCGGTTAACAATAGGTC
>JAYUKK010000080.1:0-4539 GCA_043764515.1 Microbacterium sp. | reverse complement strand
GCACCATGAGCCCGAGCAATGCGCCGAGAGCGATGGGCACGCGCCGCAGGTCGACGCGATTCTGCACCGCGACAACAATCCACCCCGCAAGCACGGCGGCAACGATCACACCCCAGCCGTACCAGCTCAGCAGGTTGCGCCAGGCATCACCCGCCAGCAGGGTGAAGAGCGTGACCGCGGCCAGGGCCACGCGCCGTTCGCGAAGCCACATCATGCGTCGAGCCTACCGGCGTCGTTCATGACACCATGAGGGGTGCTCGTTCGAGTGCTGTTAACGTCGTGCATAGAGGATCACCGAATGAGCCTGACCTGGATCCATGGTGTCGATCATGCGCGGTGCATCCCGTGTGATCGCGACCGGACGGTTGATCGTCTCTTCACCGCCGAGACATCGGTCGGAACCCCGATGCTGGGCACGCTGTGTCGCACGTGCGAGTCAGTCACGGTGCACGGGGGCGAGATGCAATATGAACCCGATGACGTCTTCGTCGACCACTACCTGCAGTCAGAAGCCGGCATCGACACCATTCTGCAGAACCTGTACCGCGTCGACCGCGGACCCGGCACGGCCTTTCTCGACGTCGGGGCCAACTACGGGTTCGCCACCCGCTACGCGCGCGACGTGCTCGGGTGGAACGCGGTGGGCGTCGAACCCTCATATGCCGGCCGTCGCGGATCCCTCGAGCTGGGCGTCGAGATTCTTGATCAGTACGTCACCGTCGACAGCAGCTTCGGCCAGCTCTTCGACGTCATTCTGGCGTCGGAAGTCATCGAGCACGTGCCGGAACCGCGCGAGTTTGCGACCGCCATGCGCGTGCACCTCGCCCCGGGGGGCGTGCTCCTCATGACCACCCCTGCCGCAGAAATTGTGGTGCCCGCCACCGAAACGTGGGCGATTCAAGCGGTGGGCCCGGGCGGCCATCTCTTCTTGGCGTCGGCCGACGCGCTGCGCACCATCTTGATCGACTCTGGCTTCGGCAGCGTCACGGTGCGTCGCGAAGGCCCAACCCTGTATGTGGCTGCGTCGGTCGAGGCGGGGCGGATGCTCGACGTCGTCTCACACGGACCGGGCGCCGAGCAGGTGGCCGCGTTTCTCGCCGGCATCGCTGACGACCCCGCGAGCCCGCCCGTCTTACGCGCGGCAATGGCCGTGCGCCACTACCGCACGCTCGTCAACCTCGGCCGCGACGCCGTTGCCGATGAGCAGTCGATGGTCGAGATCGTGCGCGAGGTGCACGGCATCGACCTTGCCGACCCGCTCGGCCTGACGCGCCGCATCTCTGCGGGCGAGGCCCTGCCGATCCTCGTTTCGCCCGCCGCTTTCGCCGCCGGCATGCGCCGCGTTGTGCAGCGAACCGAGTGGGCTGAGGCCGGTGCGTACTTTGCGCTCGCCGAGGCAGCCGTCGCTGACAAACGGCAGCGGTTCCACGTGTTCGATGGTGACTCACGCATCATCGAGGCACAGGCGCGCGCCCACCGCATGCTCACCCTGCTGCACACCGACCCCGCTGCCGCGAAGGCGCTGTGGTTGCAGTTGCGGGTCGATGGCACGCTCGTCGACCCCGCGGAGTGGACCGTGCGCCTCTATGTCGAAGCCGCGGCTATCGGCCAGGGCGGCCTGTTCGATGACTCTCTGGCATCGGTCGCCGATGCCATCGTTGAGCTCGGTGCCGACGGTAGCGAGGGGCACACCATCGCCGCCATCAATGGTGCCTACCTGCTGAGTCGAGCTGCCGTTGGCCTTGGCGATCGCTGGTGCGCCACGCAGTGGGCCTCAGTAGCCGAGCAGATCGCCCAGGCCCGCGCTGCCGTGCTGCCCGATCATTGGCGAGCCTCCACCGAACAGATGCTGACCGGTCTGCGCGGTGAGATCAGCGCGCTCCGAGCCGAAGCGATTCCGTCGATCGTGCCCATGCCTGGCCCCGAGCACGAGGCCATCTTGTGGGCAACGGCTGACACTGACACCGAACCCGGTGCTGTCACGGTCATCATGGCGCTCTACCGCGGCGAGAAGTACGTTCGCGACGCTCTGGCCTCGATCGCTGCCCAATCGCACCCTCCGCTCGAAGTCATCGTCGTCGACGACGGCTCGCCCGATAACTCCGTGGCGATGGTCGAAAGCCTCGAGCTGCCGATTGACGTGCGCGTCGTGCGGCAGGGCAACGCGGGGCAGTCGGCGGCCCGTAACACGGGCATCCGTGCCGCGCGCGGCGAATTCATCGCCTTCCTCGACCAAGACGACCTCTGGCGGCCGAACCACCTCGAGGTGCTCACCGCTGAGATGGCCACCGACCCCTCGATTGCGTGGGTCTATGGCGACTTCGACCTCATCGATGTCGACGGTCAGACGATGGTGTCGTCGTACTTCACCGAAACCGCGGTTCAGCTCGAGCGCCGCACGATCGCGACGATCGTGCACACCGACATCATGGCCCTACCGTCGGCGAGCCTCATGCGGCGAAGCGCCCTCTTGAGCGTGCGCGGCTTCGACCGACGACTCTCGGGCTATGAAGACGACGAGCTTTACCTGCGCCTGTACGGCGCTGGTTACGTGATGCGCCCCCAGCCGAAGACCCGTGTGCGCTACCGCACGCACGAGGCCGGCGCCTCATCGTCCGTGGCGTTCTTGCGTAGCCGCCTCGTTTACCTGCGGCTGCTGACTGAGCGATACCCGAACCTGCCGGGCCGACCCGGTGCCTCTCGATCCGCGGCCGGGCGGTTGCTGAAGTCAACGAGATTCGAATACGTGACCGCTCTCGTCGCCCGCGACGACGAACTCGCGCGCACCGTCTCGTGGGCACTCGAGCGCATGCTGCGGCTCACCGACGGCGTCTCGGCCTACCACCGGCTCGGCCTGCGCCTCATGAGGCGTCCGACGGCGATGCGGGCGAGCCTGCTTGCCATCGGCCTGTTGCCCGGCCCGGTGCGGCGTCGACTATTGCCGCCCATGGCCGCTGACGCGTTGAATCGCTTGCGGCCGAGCTCTCCGTCGGCGGACACGCTCGATCTGAGTGATCGGCCGGCGTGGATGCGCATCCGCCCCTAAGCGATCGCGTCGGTTTTGCGCCTGCTCTGATTAGACGAAGGCGCCCACTCCCGTGATGGCACGCCCCACGATGAGGCTGTTCATTTCGCGCGTGCCCTCGTAGCTGTAGAGCGCTTCGGCGTCGGCGTGGAAGCGCGCCACGTCGTAGTCGAGCACGATGCCGTTGCCGCCCAGCAGTTCGCGGCAGAGGCCGACGGTTTCGCGCATCGCCGTCGTCGCGAAGGCTTTGGCGAGTGAGGCGTGTTCGTCGCGCTGCACACCGTCGTCGAGCATCTGCGAGACGCGCGTGCACAGGGCGATGCTCGCCGTGATGTTGCCAAGGCTGCGGCTGAGCAGGTCTTGCACGAGCTGGTGGCTCGCGATGGGCTTGCCGAACTGCTCGCGGCTCGTCGCATAGGCGACGGCAGCCTCATAAGCGCCGATCGACGTGCCGACGGCCGCCCACGCCACTTCAGCGCGGGTCAGGCGCAGCACGGCCGCGGTGTCGCGAAACGAGTTGCCGTTCTGCAGTCGGTGTGACTCGGGCACACGCACGTTGTCGAGCGTGATGTCGGCGTTCTGCACGATGCGCAGGGCTTGCTTGCGCTCGATCTTGGTTGCCGTGTAGCCGGCGGTGCTCGTCGGCACGATGAAGCCCTTGACCTGGCCGTCTTCCGTGCTCTTCGCCCAGATGATGGTGATGTCGCTCCACGTGGCGTTGCCGATCCAGCGCTTGCTGCCGTTGAGCACCCACTCGTCGCCGTCGCGCATGGCGGTCGTGCGCAGGCCCTGCGCCGAGTCGCTGCCCGAGAGCGGCTCGGTGAGCCCGAAGGCGCCGATGAGCTCGCCGGTGTTGAGCTTCGGTAGCCACTCGGCGCGCTGCTCGGGCGAGCCAGCGACGCCGATCGATCCCATGGCCAGGCCGTTTTGCACACCCACGTAGGTGGCGATGCTCGCGTCGACGCGAGCCAACTCGAGGGCCGTCCAGCCGCCATACACAGCGCTGTAGTCGCCCGCCTTCGTCTCCTCCCACAGGTTGCCGAACACCTGCTGCGCGTGCAGGCCCGGCAGAATCTGGCGCGGGAACTCGGCGCGATCCCAGTAGTCGTTGACGACGGGCTTCACCTCCGCCTCCAAAAACGTGCGAAGGCGCACGAGGGCGTCTTTCTCGTGGTCGGCGAGCAGTGCCTCAAAGCCGTAGAAGTCGCTGGCGAGTGTGGGGAAGGTCATGGCGCGAGGTTATCCGCGGGCATGCGGCGCGGCGAACGCTTTGTCGGGCGCAAGCACGCGCGCCCCAGGCAAGGGCCGCGGCGTTGTCGGGTGCCCACGAACCGCGCGGTCAGCAGGTCACTGAATCGTGACCCAGGATGCGCCCCGAGTCACCCTCGATTTTCGTATGCTGGCGCCATGACCTCCTCGCAACGTCGTCTGGCAGCTCTCGTCATCGCGCCGCTCCTCGTGGTCGGCCTGGCGGCCTGCGCGGGCGCTGAGCCCGAGGCCATGCCAACACCGAG
>JAYUKK010000079.1:0-4544 GCA_043764515.1 Microbacterium sp. | reverse complement strand
ACGGGGTTGAGCGTCGTGGCTGCGACTCCCGCGTCGGCTGCGCCCGCGGTGGTGTTCGACTCCATTCCTGAGGTGTTGCCCCCCGCGTACTCCAGCCTGGGCTTCCAGGCAACGAGCACGCGCGAGTTCGGTGACTACATTCAACTCGGTGGCGGCAACCGCACCATTTCCGACATCACCGTGGGCCTCACCAACTGGGCCTGCGAAAACTGGGCGACCGGCGCCAACCCGTGCGTCACCACCCCGGGTTCGAGCTTCGACCACCCGATCACGCTCTCGCTGTACGAGGTCAACCGCACGGGGGCGACGCCGGCGGTGGGTGCCCTGATCACTTCGGTGACCGAGACGAAGACCATTCCGTTCCGCCCGTCAGCGAACTCGGCAGAGTGTGGCGACAATCGCTGGTTCAGCGACGTCACAAGCTCCTGTTACAACGGCTTCAACCTGACCGTCGACTTCACGGGCCTTGATGTGCTCGTGAGCAACGACGTCATCGTCGTTGTGGGGTACAACACGCAGAGCTACGGCAGCGCGCCCCTCGGCGTCAACGGGCCCTACAACTCGCTCAACGTCAGCCTCGTTTCGGCGGCCCCGACCGTCGGAACCGACGAGACGCGCGATGAGCTCTTCTGGAACTCGACCTCCTCAGGGCGCACGGCCGGCCTGGCCGTGAGCACAGGCTGGTCGAGCTTCAACGGGCTTGCTCTCGAGATCGTTGCCGAGAACGTGCCGGCGATTGACCCGCTCACCGAGGTGACGGTGTACGACCGCGACGTCAAGCCCAACGAGACCGCCGAGACCTACACGTCGTGGCACGAGGGGCAGACGAGCGATCGCTCCGAGGTGCGGGCCGACGGGTTGAACCTGGGGCTGGGCGGGGCATCCACCGTTATCAAGGGAACCGATCTTTCGACGCCCGAAGCGGCTGCGCTCAACGCCGTGACGCGCGACGAACTGCGCCAACTGGTCGAGCGCGCGCGCGTCGATGTCACGAGCGGTTCGGTGACCTACCAAGTGCCCATCTTCTTTGGCAACCCGGCGTCGCCGAGGTTCACCACCCTGCGATCCACCGGTCAGGGCGTGGGCAGCCATGGCTTCTCGCAAGGCAACACGTGGGCCACAACGCGAGCGTTCGGCTCGTACACGGCGCAGCAGACGGCGCCCCTCGGTCAGCTCATTGACGACCTCTTCGCGGCATCAGCTGCCGCCGGTGGCCCCGTTCTCATTGCCGGATACGGGGTGCAGGCCGACAGCGCCGCCGTCGTCTCGAGCGTCATCTGGGACGACACGCGGTACACCTTCACGCAGCCCGTCATGGAAGCGTGTGTGCCGACCACCGGCACGACGGTCACCAACGTCGAGCTCGCGAGTTGGACGTTCACCGAGACCCGTACGCAAGGGACGAACCAGTTCATCGACGGTGGCCTGCGCGTCACGACGTTCGATGACGGTGACGGAGCGGGTTCACCCGACCAGCGAAAAGCGGCCGGTTACACACCGATCGACATCGCGTTGAGCGAGGTGGGCGTTGCCGCGATCGACATCGCTCCCGGCTTCACAGGAGTACGCCCGAGCTTGCAGCTCGGGTTCGATGCCGACGGTAACGGCACGCGTGATGCCTATCTCGTCGGAGAACCGTGGGCCTACGGTGGTGGCGACTGGTCGCCGACCGTCGACGGAGACTGGGCTGATGCCAAGTTCTGGGTCACCGGCGCGACGAGCTTTGGAGTGCCGGCAGGCGGTGGCTACCCCAGCCTCGGCACCCTGGCCGAGTACCTGCTGGCCAACCCCGAAGCGCGCATCACGAACTACGGCTACAGCCTTGGTTCGGGAGTTGTCGGCGACGCGGTCATCAGCTCGATCACCGTGGGCTGTGTGACGACGCCCTTCACGTTCGAACTGCCCACACTCGCGCCCCCGAGCGTGCAGCGCCTCGCGGGGCCTGACCGCTATGCAACCGCCGTCGAGATCTCGAAGTACGGCTACCTCGATGGTGAGCCGAACACTGTCTACATCGCGACGGGCACCGGATTCGCCGACGCCTTGAGTGCGGTGCCCGCGGCGGCCGTGGACAACGCTCCGCTCTTGCTCACGACGCCCAACGCTCTGCCGTCGATCGTGTCGACGGAGTTGGTGCGGCTCGCCCCGAGCGAGATCGTGATCGTGGGTGGCGAGGCCGTCGTCTCGGCGGCCGTCTTCGCCCAGCTCGACGCGCTGCCGTTCAATCCGACGGTGCGACGCGTGGCCGGTGTCGACCGTTATGCGACGTCGCAAGCGATCGCTCGGGATGCCTTCCCCACCGCAACCACGGCCTACGTCGCCACCGGCCTCGGTTTTCCCGACGCGCTCGCCGCGGGGCCCGCAGCGGCCTCAGTGGGGGGCCCCGTCATTCTCGTGCCGGGCACCTCGGCATCGGTCGACGCCAACACGCTCGACGTGCTGAGCGACCTGGGTGTGAGCAACGTCGTTGTCGCGGGAGGCACGGCCGTTGTGACGGGCGGCATTGCGACGCAGCTCGACGCGCTCTACTCGCTCGTTCGCAATGCCGGTGCTGATCGCTACGCGACGGCGATTGCGATCAACGACTATGCGTTCACGAGCGAGACGCGTGCCTTCCTCGCGACCGGAGAAGGCTTTGCTGACGCCCTCACCGGCGCTGCCATGGCCGCCGTGTTCGGGAATCCGCTCTACACGAGCCCTCAGGCCTGTCTGCCGGCGGCCACACTCGGCTCGATCGAAGGCCTCGGCGTGGGCACCCTCGTGTTGCTCGGCGGTACCGCCGCGCTCAGCACGGCGGTCGAGAACCTCGATCTCTGTAACGGGGGCGCGGGCTAAGCGCTCGCCCACCGCGCATCGCTCGACGACGGCGGGGTCTCTCTCAGGAGAGGCTCCGCTGTCACTTTGTAGACTGAACTGCCGCACCGAACACCAGGAGGATTCCCGCGCATGCCGCATACCGCGTCGCACGCCGGCACCCCCGGGTTCTGGAGCATCGCCCGTCGCCCACGGTGGATCGGCGCCCTGCTTCTGGCCCTGGCGGTGGCCGCGGGCTTCGCCGCTCTCGGGCAATGGCAACTCGAACGATCGCTCGCGTCGACGGCTGTTGACGAGCGCGACACCGAAAGCCCCGTGCCGCTCGACACGGTTGCAGAGCCGCAACAGATCATGACGAGCGAGGCGAGCGGGCGACTCGTGACGGTAGTGGGCGCGTGGGTTGAGGGCGATGACCTCATCGTCACCGGCCGCTTGAGTGGGGCTGGCGACGGGTCCGGTGCCGCCGGCGAGCCGGGCGACTGGGTGATTCGGCACCTGGCGACGGCCGACGGCGCGAGTCTGGCCGTGGCGGTGGGATACGGGCCGGTCGGAGCGAGCATCCCGAACCTGCCGACCGGCGAAGCGACGCTCACGGGCCGGTACGTGCCGAGCGAGTCGCCCCAAGTGAGTGACTTTGAGGCGGGTCAGCGCACCGCCATCTCTGTCTCCGAACTCATCAATCTGTGGGCCGAGCCCGGCCCGGTCTACTCCGGTTACGTGGTGCTCACGGATGCCCCCGCGGGGCTCGCGACGATCGCAGCGCCCCCGCCCGAGCGACAGACCGAGCTCAACCTGCTGAACCTGTTCTATGCGATCGAGTGGGTCATCTTCGGGGGATTCGCCGTCTACCTCTGGTGGCGCCTCGTGCGCGACGAGCAAGAGAAGCTCGCGCTCGCGGCTCTCGACGACGGCGCAGAGCTGCCCCAGCCAGCGCCCCTAAACTGAGGCCATGGCGATCGGCCCGAAGCGTGCAGACATTCCCCTGATTCGCCGAACCCTCGCGGTGTTCAAAGTCTCGTCGGTCATTACCGGAATCTTCTTGCTCGGCCTCGTCGTGATGATGGTGTGCCGGTATGGGTTCGGCGTCGACATCGAGCTGGGCGGAACCTCGGGTGGGCTTGGCCTGACGGACAAAGACGCCATCACGGGCATCAACGTCTCGATTCTGTTGTTGGCGCTGCACGGCTGGCTCTACGTGCTCTACCTCGCGTGCGACTTCGTGCTGTGGCGCACAGTTCGCTGGTCGTTCGTGCGGTTCTTGTGGATCGCGATGGGGGGCATCATCCCATTGCTGTCGTTCTACTTCGAGCGCCGGGTGCCGCGCGACGTTAACGCGATCATCGCCGACCTGGAGGCCGCCGCATGAGCGACACCGCCCACCGCCCCGTTCTCGTCGTCGACTTCGGCGCCCAGTATGCGCAGCTCATCGCGCGTCGCGTGCGAGAGGCGGGCGTCTACAGCGAGATCGTGCCGCACACCATCACCGCGGCCGAGGTCGCCGAGAAGAACCCCGCGGGCATCGTGCTGAGCGGCGGGCCGTCGAGCGTCTACGAGCCCGGGTCGCCCGCGCTTGACCCGGGCATTTTGCAGCTCGGGGTGCCGGTGATGGGCATTTGCTACGGGTTTCAGGTCATGGCGCAGCAGCTCGGCGGCGAGGTCGCGCGCACGGGTCGCCGCGAGTATGGCGCCACGACGATGACCGTGCATGGCGATGGCGGTGCGCTTCTCGT
>JAYUKK010000078.1:0-16685 GCA_043764515.1 Microbacterium sp. | reverse complement strand
CATTGTGCGACACGAAGAACAGCGTGCGGCCGCCCGCCAACAACTGGTCGATGCGGGCGTAACACTTATCGCGAAACGCCTTGTCGCCGACAGCGAGCACCTCATCCACCAGCAGAATCGGCTCTTCGAGGCGTGAAATCACCGAGAAGGCGAGCCGCACCTTCATGCCGCTCGAGAGGTGCTTATAGGGCGTGCCGACAAAGTCGCGAAGCTCGGCGAAGTCAATGATCTCGTCGTATCGGGCGTCGATTTCGCGCTTCGACATGCCGTGCAGGCCTGCCGTGAGGTAGAGGTTCTCGCGCACGGTGAGGTCTTCGACAAACCCGCCCGTGATTTCGATGAGCGGTGCGACACCGCCGAGAACTTCGACGACGCCTTCGTCGGGCAGCATGACGCCGGCCACGAGCTTGAGCAATGTCGACTTGCCTTGCCCGTTGCGGCCAACCACCCCGATCGCTTCGCCGGCGCGCACGTCGACAGTGACCCCGCGCAATGCCCAGAACTCGTCAGGGCGAGACCGTCGCTGCGAGCCCGCGAACAGGTCTTTGAACGACCGGCGCCCGCGCCGATTGCGGCGGAAGCGGATGCCGGCGTCGGTGACGCGAATAACCGTCTCGGCAGGCATCAGATCTCCTTCAAGACGGCGCGCACCATGCGGCGGAACACGAGCGCGCCAATGGCGAGAATCACGAGGCTCATCGCCGCCGAAATGAGCACGGCGCGAAGATCAAGCTGATCGGGGAAGAAGCTCGCGCGATACAACGAGATGATGCCCGCAAGGGGGTTGAACGACGCCCAGAATCCGAGGCCCGCCGGCAAGTCGCTCAGGCCGTAGATGATCGGTGACGCGTAGAACAAGAACCTCAGCACCAGCTTGACCGCGCGCTCCAGGTCGCGGAAGAACACGACGAGCGGCGCGATGATCAGGCCGAGCCCCACGATCAGCACGGCTTGCATCGTGATCGCCACGGGCAGCCACAGCACACCCCAGGTGGGTTGGGCGCCAAAGATGATCGCGAAGATCACGATGACCGGCAGGGCCGCGATGAATTCGATGCCCTTCGAGAGCACGATGCGATTGACCCAAATCGTGCGGGGGATTCTTGTCGAGCGCACGAGCTTGGCGTCTTTCGTGAACGCTCGGGTTGCGTCGCCGACAGCGCCGTTGAACCACATCCAGGGCAACAGCCCCGTCAACAAGAACACGATGTAGGGCTCGTGCCCGATCGTGCGGTCAACGATCTGGGTGAACACAAACCAGTAGATGACGGCCATGACGAGCGGGTCGAGAACTGACCACAGGTAGCCGAGAAACGACGTGGCGTAGCGCACCTTGAGATCGCGGCTGGTGAGCAGCCACAGCGATTGCCGATACACCTGCGCGGCAGTGCGCGGTGGGCGCGGCGGTGGGGCGGTGGTCACGAACGACAACGCTAGCGCCACGCGTGCCGGATCGCCCGCGAATCGCTCAGTCGAACGGCACCCTCAGGGTGCCGGTGACCTCACACGTGAAGGTTGGCGCGCTCGAGGTCTTCGGCGAAGTCGATCTCGACGGCGTAGAGGTCGCTGATGTCGACGGGCTCGACGGTGATGCTGTCGTGCTCGATCGCGAGCTCGATGCCGCGCTCGAAGTAGTCCTGGTCGGCACAGTTCTTGAGGTGGCGCATGAGCACAGCCTTATCGGCACTCGAGATGTAGTTGATGCCTACGGCCTCACCGAGGCCACCCGCGACCGTCTTCGAGAGCTTCTGGATGAATCCTTCGGCGTCGACCGTGTACTTGACTTCTTCGTCGCTGACGGTCGAGGTGTTGACGCTCACGAACGAACGGTCAGCGTGCACGAGGGTCGACACGCGCACGAGAACCTGCGGGTCGAACACGACGTCGCCGTTCATCCACAGCACGCCGTGCTTGCCCGTGGCCTTCAGGGCGCGGAGCAGGCTCTTTGACGTGTTGGTCTGGTCGTACTGCTCGTTGTACACGTACTCGACCTCGGGGAAGGCGTCGATGATGTGCTCGAGCTTGTAGCCGACAACAGTCGTGATCGTGACGTTGGTGCCGAACGCGGCGGCAATGTTGTCGTGCTGCTGCCGCATGATCGTGCGGCCATCGTTGAGCTCGGTCAACGGTTTGGGAAGCTCGCGGCCGAGGCGACTGCCCATGCCAGCGGCGAGGATGACGACCTGAGTGGTCATGTGTGAACTCCTGATGTGTCTACGTAGTGGGGGGACACATCGTTGTGCACGTCAAGATTAGCGGCGAAGTCGTCGAATTGACATGTTTTGTTCACCTATCGTTTCCGAACCGTGACCAGCGGAAGTGGCGAATGGGCGGTGGGGCATCGGAGCACAGGGTTGGTAGCGTTAGGGCTGTGGAATCCTCGCCGGCATCACCGAAGCGCACGGGGAAGCCCTCTCGACCGAAGCGCCCCGCGAAGCCCGCAGCTCGGCTATCGAAACCGGCAACGCGCGCCCCGAAAGCCGCTCCTCTCGCTGCCGTCGTGCTCGAGGTCACGAACCTGCGTAAGTCGTTCGGTGGGTCCCTTGCTGTCGATGACGTGAGCCTGAAGGTTCGGCAAGGATCGATCTTCGGGTTCGTCGGCCCCAACGGTGCTGGCAAGACGACGACCCTCTCGATGATCACCGGCCTCCTGCGCCCCGACGCGGGTCACGTGTCGGTCGGCGGTACCGATGTGTGGAGCTCGCCCTCGGCGGCCAAGAGCAAGCTCGGTGTGCTCCCCGACCGCATGCGGCTGTTTGACCGCCTCACGGGCGCCCAAATGCTCTACTACTCGGCTGTTCTGCATGGGCTCGATCGCACGGCGGCACGCACCCGCAGCGACGATCTCGCGCAGGCACTCGGGCTCGACGGCTCGCTCGACCGACCCGTGCGCGACTACTCGGTCGGCATGGTCAAGAAGATCTCGCTTGCGGCCGCGATGATTCACTCTCCGTCGGTGCTCGTTCTCGACGAGCCCTTCGAGTCGGTTGATCCGGTATCCACCGCTCAGGCGCTCGATCTGCTCACGCGTTTCGCCGCGGCGGGAGGCACCGTCGTGCTGTCGAGTCACAACATGGATCTGGTCGAGCGCGTGTGCGACAGCGTCGCCGTAATCGTTGACGGCCGAATTCTCGCGTCGGGAAGCCTCGACGTGGTCCGCGCGGGGCAACGACTCGAAGAGCGGTTCGTCGAACTTGCTGGCGGTCGCGTTGCCGTGGAAGGCCTGGAGTGGTTGACCACGTTCTCCGACTGAAGCTCTCGCTGCTCGCCTCAGCCTTTCGGCCAGGGCCGGCCCTTGCCCGCACGATTCCCGTGCTCGCGCTGGGCATCGCGGTCGCCGTCGGCATTGTCATGCTCGCGCTCGTCGTCGATGTGCAGTTGGCGAGCCACCGTGCCGCCATCGTTATCGGTGCATCGGCACTGTCCATCGCGATCGCGGTTGCCCCGCTCAGTGCGGGTCTCGGGTCGGCCCTCGAGCCGCGGCGCTTTGCGTCGTATCCCCTCGACCCGCGCCGACTCGCGCTGTCTCTGGGAGTGGCCGGCGCTGTCGGGCTCCCGGGAGTACTGGCCGTGGCACTCGGTGCCGGCCTCAGCATCGCGTGGGCGGGTACCCCGACCGCGGGCGCCGCGCTCGCTGCGGGGGTTCTCGCGGCGGGGGCGATCATCCTCAGTTCGCAGTATCTCGTCGCGGTGGGTGCGCAGGTCGCCGTCTCGACCGCGGCTCGCCGACTGGTGACAGCGGTCGCGCGCGTGGTCATCGTCGTGGCGCTCGCCGCGGCACTCACGACCGTGCTCACGGTCGCGGCGGGGCGCGACGACGACGAGCTCGTCGCGGTCGCCGCCGCGTTCGCGAACACACCCCTGGGAATGTTGTGGGCCGCACCGGCGAGCGAGGTGGCGGCGTTGCTTGCCCGGCTGTTCGGCGGCGCCGTCATGGTTTCTGTGCTTGCGGTCGGGTGGGGCTGGATGGTCGCGCGCCTACTCGAATCACCGCACCGCACGAAGGCCGAGACGTCGACATCGGGGCTCGGGTGGTTCGACCTCGTACCCGCGACGCCCGCCGGGGTGATCGCCGCCCGCAGCCTTCTCTATTGGACGAGCGACTCGCGCTACCGCGCGGTGCTCATTGCGCTTCCGGTAGCACCCGCCATCATGATGCTCGCCTTCGGCGTCGCCGGTGCACCCCTTCCGCCGCTGTGGATTCTGCCGTTGCCGGTGCTCGCGTTGTTTCTCGGGTGGTTCACGCACAACGATGTCGCCTACGACCACACGGCCATCTGGGTGCACGTGGCGGCACCCGTACCGGGGGCCGCCGACCGCTGGGGTCGCTGTGTGCCACCACTCGTGCTGGGCATTCCGCTCGTGGTGGTGCTCGCGCCACTCTTCGCGATGTGGTCGGGCGTCGAGGGAGTGCTTCCCGCCCTGCTGGGAGTCAGTGCGGGTTTGCTCTTGACCGGGCTGGGGGTGTCGAGCGTGTCGTCGGCGATCGGCGCCTATCCGGCGGCGCGACCGGGCGCCGGCCCATTTGACCAGCCGCCGACGCTCGGGGCACACGCGGGGTGGACGCAGTCGCTCTCGCTGCTCGCCACGATCGTGTTCATGGCGCCCGCGCTCATCGTGGCGGGGTGGGGCTTCGCGCAACCCGAGTGGTTCGCCGTGGCTGGCATTGCGGGCGCGGCGACCGGAGTCGGCATGCTTCTTCTGGGCATCTTCATCGGAGGGCGAGCGTTTCGGCGGCGTGCTCCCGAGCTGCTCACCCTCGTCATGCGCACCTAAGCGAGCCACGAGCGTTGACCCGGCACGAGCGTTGACCCGGCACGAGCGCTGACGCGACACAAGCGTTGACGCGGCACCCGATGCGGGCATCCCCTCGCGGCGTAGAATGTGCTCATGGCGACTCTCGACGAACCCGGCGGGGCAGGGCAAGGCGGCGGTGCTGGCGGCACTGACGTTCTCGACCGCGAGCTCGAAAAACTTCTGAACGACGAGCAGCTCGAAGACGGCGACCACGAGCGCTTCTCGCACTACGTGCCGAAGAACAAGATCATCGAATCCGCGCTCACCGGCAAGGCCGTGCGCGCGCTGTGCGGCAAGAAGTGGACGCCGGGGCGCGACCCTGAGAAGTTTCCGATCTGCCCTGACTGCCAGAAGATCTACGAGAAGATGCGCGACGAATAGGGTGGCTGACCGCGCCTTCAGCCTGGGTGGTGCCCTGCGGGGGCTCTTCACGAACCCGACGATCGAAGACGACACGTGGGATGACCTCGAGTCGGCCCTCATCGGCGCTGACTTCGGCCCCGACCTCACCGACGAGATTCTTGGCGCGTTGCGCGCGAACGTGGCGAAGTTCAAGACGACCGACCCGCGTGACCTGACCCGCATGCTGCGCGAGGCCATTGAAGAGCGCCTCGCGGCCCATGATCCGACGCTGACCCTCAGTAACCGCCCCGCGGTCGTGCTCGTCGTCGGGGTCAACGGGGTCGGCAAGACGACGACGATCGGGAAGTTCGCGAAGTTCTTGACCGGGTACGGGCGCACCGTCGTCGTCGGCGCGGCCGATACATTCCGCGCCGCGGCTGTTGACCAGCTCGCCACGTGGGCGGAGCGCGCGGGAGCGCAGGTTGTGCGCCCGCAGCACGCGGGCCAAGACCCGGCGAGCGTGGCGTACCAAACGGTGCAGTTCGCGATCGACAATGGCATCGACATCGCGATCATCGACACGGCAGGCCGCCTGCAGACCAAGGCCGGGCTCATGGACGAGCTCGGCAAGGTCACGCGCGTCATCGAGAAGCTCACGCCCATCGCCGAAGTGCTGCTCGTGCTCGACGGCACAACTGGTCAGAACGGTCTCGCACAGGCCGAGGCGTTCATTGAGAGTGCCGGGGTTACGGGGCTCGTCGTCACCAAGCTCGACGGCTCAGCTAAGGGCGGCTTCGTGCTGCGGGTGCAACAGCAGACGGGCATCCCGATCAAACTCATCGGTCAAGGTGAGGGTATTGGCGACCTCACGGGGTTCACGCCGCACGTGTTCGCGGCGAGCTTGGTGCCCTAACGAGGGCACTCAGACGGCAGAGCCCCTAGCCCTCGAGCGCGGCGTGCTCGGCGGCGAGCATGAGGTAGGTCTCGGCGTTGCGACGGTTGCCGGCCACTTCGTCGTCGGTCAACTCGCGCCGCACCGTGCCGGGCACGCCGGCCACGAGAGAGCGCGGCGGCACGATGGTGCCCTCAAGCACCACAGCACCCGCTGCCACGAGCGACTCGCGACCGATCACCGCACCACTGAGCACCGTCGAGCTCATGCCAATGAGGCAGTCGTCTTCGATCACACAGCCGTGCAGCATCGCGTTGTGGCCCACGCTCACACCGCGGCCGACGATGGTGGGCTTGCCAGGGTCACCGTGCACGGTCACGTTGTCTTGCAGGTTCGAGCGCTCGCCCACCTCGATGAGGTCGCGGTCGCCGCGCAGCACGGCACCGTAGAAAACCGAAGCGCGCGGGTGGATGCGCACCTGCCCGATGAGCGTCGCATTCGGGGCGACCCACGCGGCAGCATCCACCTGGGGTTCGTGGCCAAAGATTGCGCGTCGCATGGTGCCTCCCGTAGCTGTCGAGATGTCTGCGGAGCCAGTCAATCAGACCGCCCCGCCTAGAATGGGGCCACTATGGCGACGTTCGGCACTCTCTCTGATCGGCTTACCGCGACCTTCAGCGCCTTGCGCACGAAGGGCAAGCTCAGCCCGGCTGACGTCGACGGCACGGTGCGCGAGATTCGTCGCGCTCTGCTCGAGGCCGACGTTGCCTTGCCGGTCGTCAAAGACTTCACGGCGGCGGTGCGCGAGCGCGCGCTGGGCGACGAGGTCAACAAGGCCCTCAACCCGGCCCAGCAGGTCGTGCAGATCGTCAACGACGAACTCATCACGATTCTCGGTGGCCAGCAGCGCCGCCTCGAGTTCGCCAAGAACCCCCCGACGGTCATCATGCTCGCGGGTCTGCAGGGCGCCGGAAAAACCACGCTCGCGGGCAAGCTCGCCAAGTGGCTGAAGGCGGATGGCCACACGCCCCTGCTCGTCGCCGCCGACCTGCAACGACCCAACGCCGTGCAGCAGTTGCAGGTCGTCGCCGAGCAGGCCGGGGTCGCCGTCTTCGCGCCCGAGCCGGGCAACGGTAAGGGCGATCCGGTGCGCGTCGCGAAAGACGCGATCAAGCACGCCAAGACCAATGTGCACGATGTCGTGATCGTCGACACGGCCGGCCGCCTCGGCGTCGACGCCGAGCTCATGAAGCAGGCCGCCGACATCCGCAAGGCTGTCGACCCCGACGAAGTGCTCTTCGTCATCGACGCCATGATCGGCCAAGATGCTGTTACGACGGCGAAGGCCTTCCAAGACGGCGTCGACTTCACGGGCGTCGTGCTCTCGAAGCTCGACGGCGACGCGCGCGGTGGCGCCGCGCTCAGTGTGGCGAGCATCACGGGCCGGCCCATCATGTTCGCGTCGACGGGTGAGGGCCTCGACGACTTCGAGCCGTTCTACCCCGACCGCATGGCGAGCCGCATTCTCGACCTCGGTGACATCCTCACGCTCATCGAGCAAGCGCAGAAGAATTTCGATGAAGAAGACGCGCGCAAGACGGCCGAGAAGTTCGCCACCGACAGCTTCACGCTCGAAGACTTTTTGAGCCAGATGCAGCAGCTCAAGAACATGGGCTCGATCAAGAACATGCTCGGCATGCTGCCGGGCGCCCGCGGCATGCGCGAGCAGCTCGACAACTTTGACGAGAGCGAGCTGACGCGCACCGAGGCGATCATCCAGTCGATGACTCCCGCCGAGCGCCGCCTGCCCAAGCTGCTGAATGGGTCGCGTCGCGTGCGCATCGCGCGCGGTTCGGGTACGACCGTCACCGACGTCAACTCGCTCGTGACCCGCTTCGAGCAGGCCGCGAAGATGATGAAGACCGTTGCCAAGGGCGGCATGCCGCAGATTCCGGGAATGGGTCCGATGCCCGGCATGGGCGGTGGTGGGGGAGCCGCAACGGCTCGCAAGGCTGCCGCGAAGAACAAGGGCAAGGGTGCATCGAAGTCGGGCAACCCGGCCAAGCGCGCGGCCGAAGAAGCCGCTCGCGCGCAAGGGCTCAAGCCCAGTGCGGGCGCGGGCGCATCCGGTAGCGGATTCGGGCTCGGCGGCGGTGCGGCAACCGGTGGCGCACAGCCGACTGCCGAAGACCTCGCGACCATTCAGAAGTTGCTCGGGCGCTGAGCATCACCGCGCGGTGAGCGCGACGTAGGGTGATGCCATGACCCTCCTCACCGCTGCGGAGACCGCCGCCGCCGTCCGCTCCGGCTCGACGACCGCTGTTGCCGAGACCCAAGCCGCCCTCGATCGCATTGCCACGCTCGACCCTGCGGTGGGGGCCTTTCAGATCGTGCGCGACTCGAAGGCTCTTGCTGAAGCCGCTGGCGTGGATGCGCGCGTAGCCGCGGGTGAGCACTTGCCGCTCGCGGGCGTCCCGATCGCCATCAAAGACAACGTGCCCGTCGCTGGCGAGCCCATGCGCGAGGGCAGCGCGGCCACGAGTGCCGAGCCCCGCCCGACTGACCACGAGGTCGTCGCGCGGCTGCGTGCTGCGGGAGCCGTCGTGGTCGGCATCACGCGCGTGCCCGAACTGTGTGTCTTCGGCACGACCGACTCGGTCTATGGCACGACGCGCAACCCGCAGAATCCCGAACGCACCTCGGGCGGCTCATCAGGCGGCTCAGCCGCGGCCGTCGCGAGCGGCATGGTCGCTGTGGCGCACGCCGCCGACGGCATGGGCTCGATCCGCATCCCCGCTGCCAACTGCGGTCTCGTCGGCATCAAGCCCGGGTCGGGCCTCGTGCCCGCCGACATGGGTGCGCACAGCTGGTTTGGCATGAGCGAGAACGGCCCGCTCGCGACCACGGTGACGGATGCCGCGCTCGTGCTCTCGGTCATGGCCGGCCGCCCGGCGCTCGCCGAGGTGTTGCCCGCCCGCCCGCTGCGCATTGGGCTCGCGACGGGCATCCCGACCCCGCTGGCGAAACTCGACCCCGAGTGGAAGGCTGCTGCCGATCGCGCTGCCGAGACTCTGCGGGCTGCTGGCCACGAGGTTGTCGAACTGACGATCCCGTATCCCGCCGACCCGCTCCCCGTGCTCGCCCGCTGGTTCGCCGGGGCCGCCGACGATGCGGCGCACGAGGGGATCGCCGACCGCGACCTCGAGCCGCGCGTGCGCGCTCACGTGCGCGCCGGTCGCCGGTTGCGGGCCCTGGGCGGCCTGCGCCCTGGCCCTGTCGACCGCATGCGGGCACGGGTTGAGGCCGCGACGGCTCACGTCGACGTCATCCTCACGCCCGGCCTTGCTCAGCCCGGGCCCGTGGCCGAAGGCTGGCACCGACGCGGCTGGGTCGCGAACCTGCGCGCCAATATCGGCTACGCACCCTACGCGGCCTTGTGGAACCTGCTCGGGTGGCCGGCCGCTGCAGTTCCGGCCGGGTGGCACGATGGCGCGCACGTGCCGCTGAGTGTGCAGCTCGTGGCGCATCCGGCGGCCGACGGCGCGGGGGAGGCGCTGCTGTTGAGCGTCGCCGCGCAACTGGAGGCGGCAAACCCCTGGGTGCGTACGGCGCCGGCGAGCACGACCATAGGCTGAACGACATGACCTCTCGACCCGTTCGCCTCGGCGTCCAAATTCGGCCCCAGCACACCTCGTACGAGCGAATTCGCGACGCAGCAGCCGAACTCGACGACCTCGGGGTCGACGTTCTCTTCAACTGGGACCACTTCTTTCCGCTGTACGGCGAGCCCGATGGCGAGCACTTCGAGTCGTGGACGATGCTCGCGGCCCTTGCCGAGCAAACCACGCACGCCGAGCTCGGCGCGCTCGTCAACTGCAATAGCTACCGCAACGCGAACCTGCAGGCCGACATGGCCCGCACGATCGACCACATCAGCGCCAAGGGCGGCACCGGCCGGTTCATCTTTGGCACCGGTTCAGGCTGGTTCGAGCGCGACTACGACGAATACGGCTACGAGTTCGGCACCGTGGGTGGGCGACTGGATGCCCTGGCTGACTCGCTGCCGATCATCCGTGATCGCTGGTCGCGTCTCAATCCCGCCCCCACCCGCGATATCCCCATCTTGATCGGCGGCGGCGGGGAGAAGAAGACCTTGCGCATCGTCGCCCAGCACGCTGATATTTGGCACTCGTTCGCCGACGTGCCGACGCTCGAGCACAAACTCGGTGTGCTCGCTGAGCACGGTGCCGCGGTGGGTCGCGACGTGAGCGAGATCGAGATCTCGGTGGAGATTCGTGAGCGCACCATGCAGCAGGCCGATGAGTTGCACGCGGCAGGCGCGACGCTCTTCACCTACGGATTCGAGGGGCCGACGTTCGACATGGGCCCGGTTCGCGAGTGGCTCAGCTGGCGCGACGGGCACCGCTGAGCAGCATCGCGCGGTCGCGGCGGCGCGGCCCGCGAAAATCTGCCAGAATAGGGGGTCGAATGCTCGCGGGCCCGACCCTCTAATCAGGCCGCGCGAGCATCCATCACGAGCTTTCGCGCCGAGTGTGCCCCACGCAGCCGGTTGCAACTCAACCCCTTCAATATTTCGGAGAAACGTGGCTGTCAAGATTCGCCTCAAGCGCATGGGCAAGATCCGTGCACCGTATTACCGCATCGTCGTCGCCGACTCGCGCACCAAGCGCGACGGTCGTGCCATCGAAGAGATCGGCATGTACCACCCGACGCACGAGCCCTCTGTCATCGAGGTCAACTCTGAGCGTGCCCAGTACTGGCTGAGCGTCGGCGCCCAGCCGAGCCCGCAGGTGCTCGCGCTGCTCAAGCTGACCGGCGACTGGGGCATGTTTAAGGGCGAGAAGGGTGCCAAGAGCACCGTCAAGTTCGCTGAGCCCAAGGCCGCTTTCGTCATGGACGAGAAGAAGAAGCCGGTGCTCAAGCCCAAGGCTGAGAAGCCGGTTGTTGCCGAGAAGGCTCCGGCAGCCGAGGCTCCCGCTGCTGACGAGGCTGCCGAGGCTCCCGCCGCCGAGGTCGTCGAAGAAGCCGCTGAGGCTGCTGTTGAGGCTGCTCCTGCTGAGGAGGCCGCCGCTGAGGCGCCTGCCGCTGACGACGTCGTTTCCGATGACGCCGAGGCCGAGAAGGCCTGACCCACGTGCTCGCTGACACGCTCGAACATCTCGTCAAGGGGATCGTTGATCACCCTGACGATGTCGCCGTCGTCGCGCAGAGCTCTGCTCGCGGCGAGGTCCTCGAGGTGCGCGTGCACCCCGAGGACCTCGGCCGCGTAATTGGTCGGGGCGGTCGCACCGCCAAAGCACTTCGTACGGTGATCTCGTCGCTTGCCGATGGCCGACGCGTACGCGTCGACGTCGTCGACACCGATCAGCTTTGAGTACCCCCGCGCAGCAGCTGCGAATCGGCCGGCTCACGAAAGCCCACGGTCTCAAGGGCGCGCTCAAGCTCGAGCTCTTCACCGACGACCCCGACAAGCGATTCACGCCGGGTTCGGTCTTCACGCTTCAAGTGCCGACCAGTTCGCCGTGGCACGGCAAGACGCTCACGTTGGCCGAATTGCGCTGGTACAACGGGCAGCCCGTGGGGTTCTTCGAGGGCGTTGCCGACCGCACGGGTGCTGAAAGCCTCGTTAAGGCGATCCTGTGGATCGACCAGCAACCTGACGAGCCCGATGAGCCCGATGCCTGGTACGACTTCCAGCTCGTCGGCCTCCGCGCTCTGCGTGATGGTGTCGAGGTCGGCACCGTCGTGCGCGTTGAGCACTTTCCTGCTCAAGATTTGCTCGTCATCAGCACTGGCGAGCGCGAGGTACTCGTTCCGTTCGTGAGTGCCATCGTTCCTGCCGTCGACATCGCGGCGGGCACGGTGACTGTCACGCCTCCGGTCGGGCTCTTCGAAGAGCTCGCCGACGATGGCGATGCCGCCGAGCCGTCCGCACCGTCGACGACCGACGACCCTGCCTCTGCCTAGACTGCAGAGCGTGCGCCTCGACATCGTCACGATCTTTCCCGAGTTCTTCGGGGTGCTCGATGTGTCGCTTCTTGGCCGCGCTCGCGTGGCAGGCATCATCGAGGTCGGTGTGCACGATTTGCGCGACCACACGCACGATCGGCACCGCACGGTCGACGACACCCCCTACGGGGGCGGCGCGGGAATGGTCATGAAGCCCGAGCCCTGGGGTGAGGCGCTCGACGGGCTCGTGACCCCGAGTAGCGTGCTCGTCGTTCCGAGCCCGGCCGGGCATCCGTTCACGCAAGCGACGGCTCGAGAACTAGCGCAGCGCGAGCATCTCGTGTTCGCGTGTGGGCGCTACGAAGGCATCGACCAGCGCGTCGTCGACCACTACTCTGGGCGCACCGAGGTTCGCGTGCTCAGCATCGGTGACTATGTGCTCAACGGCGGGGAGGTGGCGACGATGGCGATGATCGAAGCGATTGGCCGCCTCGTTCCCGGAGTCGTGGGAAACCCCGAGAGCCTGACCGAGGAGAGCCACGAAGACGGCCTGCTCGAGTACCCGAGCTACACGAAGCCGCCGAGCTGGCGTGACCTCACGGTGCCGCCAGTGTTACTCAGCGGCAACCATGGCGCGATCGCCTCGTGGCGACACGAGCAGCAACTCGAACGTACGCGGGCCGTGCGCCCCGACCTCATTGAGGGACCATGACGGGTCAGCGCGAGGCGATGACGCCCGGCGAGCGCATGTGGCTGTGGTCGCAGCCGCTCGCGGCCGTTGTCGCGCTCGTGGCTGGGGCCGGTGCGTGGTACCTGCGGTTGAGCGGCGACGTCAGTGCCTTGCCGACGCTGCAGGCTCTCATCACCGGTGCATTCGTGTTACCCGGGCTCGCACTCTCGCTGATGATCAACCACGTGGCGGTCATGCTGCGTCGGCCGCCCATGCTCACGATCGGCGAGAAGCTGCTGTTGCTCATTGAGTTGGTGATCGTCGTCGCCGTCGTTGCGATCTCGGCGAGCCCCGACTTGCTCTTCTTGGGCTACCTGCTGTGGCCACTACTCATCGCTGCCGCGGCGACCGCGTTCGCCACGATGGTGTCGACGACGATCCGCTCACGGCGCCCGCTGGGCGATGGTGACCGTGCCGACCTCGACGGTGCCCCGTCGGTCGACGCAGAGTCACCGGCCAGCGTTCGCTGACGAGTTCGCCGACCGAATCAGTTGCGTGCCGTCAGCACGATCGGCCCGTCGGCCGTAATCGCGACCGTGTGTTCGGCGTGCGCCGCGCGGGTTCCCGTGCGGCTGCGGAGCGTCCAGCCGTCGTCATCGGTGTAGATCTCGTCGGTGTCGGGAATGAACCACGGCTCGATCGCGATCACGAGGCCGGCGCGCAACTTCACACCGCGCCCCGGGCGCCCGTCGTTCGGCACGTGCGGGTCGCCGTGCATCGTACGCCCGACGCCGTGACCACCAAAGTCAAGGTTGACGGGGTAGCCGGCGTCGGCCGCCACATCGCCAATCGCGGCCGAGATATCGCCCATGCGCTTGCCGACGCGAGCGTGCTGGATGCCCGCCGCAAGCGCCCGTTCGGTCGACGCGATGAGCGCGAGGTCGGCGGGTCGCGGGGTGCCCACGATGACGGTGGTGGCCGAGTCACACACCCACCCGTCGACCGATGCGGCGAAGTCGAGTGACAGCATGTCGCCGTCGCGCAGTGTGTAATCGTGGGGCAGCCCGTGCAGTGCCGCGTCGTTGACCGACGTGCAGATCACTTTGCCGAAGGGTGAGCCACCAAACGACGGGTGATAGTCGATGTAGCAGCTTTCCGCACCTTCGGCGCGGATCATCTCGTGCGCAAGGGCATCGAGGTCGAGCAGGTTCACGCCGACCGCAGCCGCTGCGCTCGTGGCACTAATGACGCTCGCGACGAACCGGCCCGCCGGTCGCATCTGCTCGATCTCGGTGGGCGTGCGCAGTTCGATCATTTACGTCCTCGGCAGGGGAATGTGGGTGCGGATGTACGTGCCGCACAACTCGCGCGTCGCTTCGATGAAGCGAGCATCCCCATTCTTGTCGAGTTGGAATGCTCGCGTGAGCAGCCCACTCGCAATCTCGATCGCCACTTCGAGGTGGAAGATCATGCCGTCGTCGGGAGTGACGGCGTAGGTGCGGCTCACCTGATTGGCGAACTCGCGGGCCAAAATCGCGTTGTTGCTGAGTTCAGGGCTACTGAAACGCTGGTCGATGACATCGCCGAAGCGCAGTGCGCGAAATCCCGGCTCAGAACGCGTCATGTCGACGAAGGCATCGAGTGTGCTGTCGAACGACGACCAACTCTCGGCGGGAGAGGTCTCAATACCCGCCCACACTCGTTCGAGGTACCGTTCCATGTTTCGCGCGGCAAGTGCCCGCAAGAGCGACTGGATGTTCGGAAAATACCGGTAGACAACGCCGACCGACGACGTCGATCTCGCCGCGACCGCGCTCGTCGTGACGCCGTCAATTCCGGCGTCGTCGATGAGTGTTGCGGCGGCGTCGAGCAGCAACGTGATGCGCTCAGCGCTTCGTTGCTGCACCGGTTCGGTGCGCATAACGACCCTGTCGGTCGCGAGTGCAGTGTGTGCTGTCATGTGAAGCCCCCCAGATCGTCCCCCGACGGCTGTTTGTTCCATGGTGCCACTGATTGGGTGCACGCCGCACAATGTGGCATCATTTCTCTTTGTGCCTCGGCACGGTTCTGCCACAGGGGAGCCGTGGATCTGCGAGTGCCACGCAATTCTTCGAATTTCCCTAAAGTCGCGATCGACCTGTGGCGGTTGCAGAGAGCGAATCACCATGCACATCCTCGACCACGTCGACGCCGCCTCACTCCGTAGCGATGTTCCCGACTTCCGTCCCGGCGACACCGTCAAGGTGCACGTGAACATCATCGAGGGCACTCGCTCGCGTATTCAGGTGTTCCAGGGCGTCGTCATCGGCCGCTCGAACGAGGGCATCCGCGAGAGCTTCACCGTTCGCAAGGTCAGCTTCCAGGTCGGCGTTGAGCGCACGTTCCCCGTGCACTCGCCGGTCATCGACCACATTGAGGTCGTGACCCGCGGTGACGTCCGTCGCGCCAAGCTGTACTACTTGCGCAACCTCCGTGGCAAGAAGGCCAAGATCAAGGAGAAGCGCGACGCGTAGTCCGCGCTCCATCCGTCATGAGGGCCTCGTCGATTCTTCAGCGAGGCCCTCAGTCGTCGGTGCCTCGAGCCGCCTAGACTGGCGCAGAGCACCTGGGGAGACATGACTGAGCACATCACGCCCGCCGCGAGCGGAGCATCCGCCGCGGCGACTTCGGCTAGCCCGTCGGCTACCCCGCCCGCCAGCCGGGGGCGCACCGTTCTGTTGTTTCTTCGCGACGTCATCGTCATCGTTGTCGCTGCGCTCGTCATCTCGTTTCTTATCAAGACGTTCCTCATTCGCTCGTTCTACATCCCGAGTGAGTCGATGCAAGACACCTTGCTCGTCAATGACCGCATCATCGTCAACCAGCTGGTGCCCGATGTCGTGCCGATCGAGCGCGGCGACGTCGTCGTTTTCGCAGACCCGGGCGGATGGCTACCCGCCGTCGTCGAGCAGCCGCAGCCACCGCTGACCGCGGCGACCGATTGGGTGTTGTCACTCATCGGGCTCAGCGCCTCCGACAGCGACGAACACCTCGTCAAGCGCGTCATCGGGCTACCCGGCGACCGCATCGTGTGCTGCAACGACCTCGGCCAGCTGAGCATCAACGGGGTTCCGCTCGACGAGCCCTACGTCAAGCTTCCGGCAGGCACCACCGATGTCAGCGGTCAAGACTTTCAAGAAGACGTGCCCGAGGGTTCGCTCTGGGTCATGGGTGACAACCGATACGACTCGGCCGACTCTCGCTTCAACGGCTTCGTACCGATCGATGATGTCGTCGGGCGGGCCTTCGTGATCAGTTGGCCGATCGATCGCTGGCGATGGATCGATAGCTACCCGCTCGTCTTTGATGGGGTCGAGCGCGCGGAGTGAGTGGGTTCGCGTGAGCGCCGCCCCGACGCTTGAGGTTGAGCAGACGTTTTTCGCGGCTGGGGCACCTGTCGTCATCGGCGTCGATGAGGTGGGCCGCGGTGCCATCGCTGGTGTCGTCGCCGTGGGCGTGTGCGCGATTCTTCCGTCGGTGGATGCTCCGCCGCAGCGCTTGCGCGACAGCAAGCTGCTCAGCCCCGCTCGTCGCGCCGAGGTGGAGCCTCTCGTGCACGCCTGGGCGGCTGCGGTCGCAGTAGGGGAGGCGGAGCCGACCGAGATCGACGCCCACGGCATTGTTGCCGCACTCGGTATGGCCGCGCGTCGCGGGCTCATCGCCCTGCACGAAGCCGGCATCGATGTCGGCGCATCGACGGTGCTGCTCGACGGCAGCCACGATTGGCTGACCCCGGCGCTGTCGTCGCCGCCGCGCATCCTCACGCGCGTGAAGGCCGACCGTGATTGCGCGAGCGTGGCGGGAGCATCCGTTGTCGCGAAGCAGCATCGGGACGCACTCATGGTGGCTGACCACGAGCAGTGGCCCGTGTATGGCTGGAGTGGCAACAAAGGCTATGGCAGCCCCGAGCACTTGGCGGCGGTGGCCGAACACGGCCCCTCACCCCGGCACCGCGTCACCTGGCTGCGGAGCCCC
>JAYUKK010000077.1:0-4580 GCA_043764515.1 Microbacterium sp. | reverse complement strand
GCTAGTCGAAGCCGAGCTAGGCGAACTCGAGAATCAGCTCTACCTCGACGGGAGCATCCAGCGGCAGCACCGCCACGCCCACCGCGCTGCGCGCGTGCGCGCCCGCGTCGCCGAAGATCTCGCCGAGCAGGGTCGACGCGCCGTTGGCAACCGCGGGCTGGCCCGTGAAGTCGGCGGGCGACGCCACGAAGACGACAACCTTCACGACGCGCGTCACGCGATCGAGCGAGCCGATAACGCTTTGCGCTGCGGCCAAAGCGTTGAGCACGGCCGTGCGTGCGTACCCGGCGGCGGCTTCGGTGGTCACCTCGGCGCCGACCTTGCCCGTCTGCGGGAGCGCTCCGTCAACGAAGGGCAGCTGGCCCGCCGTGAAAACGAGGTTGCCGCTGGCGACCGCCGGCACGTAGGCGGCAACCGGCTTGGTCACCGCGGGGATGCTGACGCCTAGCTCGGCCAGGCGCGCGTCGATGGCGCTCACGCGGCCACCTCGCTCGTGATCGGGCGCTTCAAATAGGCCACGAGCCCGCCCTCAGGCCCCGGCACGACCTGCACGAGCTCCCAGCCCTGCGAGCCCCAATTGTTGAGGATCGCCTGGGTCGTGTGGATCATAAGCGGGGTCGTGAGGTATTCCCATTGCGTCATCGCGCGGTCCATTCAGCGTCGTCATAAGCCAGGTGGCGTACCCTTAATCATATGTCTGCCCAGAATCAGAAGGCCTCCGGAGTTATCGGCGCCATTGGGGGGATGCTCGGTCTGAGCGCCCTCGCCGGCGTTCTCGTGACCGTCATGGTCACCCCCGCCCTTGCTGTGACCGGCATCGCCGCGAGCAACACCATTGGAATTTTTGAGGGCCTGCCCGAATACATCAAGATCAACGAGCAGTCCCAGCGCAACGTGCTGTGGGCGCAAAACACCGTGAATCCCGAGGATGGCTACACCGCTATCGCCACGGTCTACGCCGAGAACCGCGAAGAAGTGGCGTGGGATGCGGTGTCGGAGTACATCAAACAAGCGACGATCGCCGGTGAAGACCGCCGCTTCTATGACCACAATGGCGTCGACATTCAATCGATCGTTCGCGCCGGTCTCGGCAACCTCACCTCGGGCGGCATCGAGTCGGGCGCGTCGACGCTCACGATGCAGCTCGTCAAGAACATCTTCATCACCGAAGCGCTCAAGGCCGACACGATCGAAGAGCGCGACGCCCTCATCGAGCTCGCGCAAGCACAGAGCCTCGAACGCAAGCTCAAAGAGGCAAAACTCGCTATCGGTCTCGAGAAGGAGTACACGAAAGACGAGATTCTTCTCGCGTACCTCAACATCGCGGGTTTCGGTGGCAACACCTACGGCATTCAGGCTGCAGCACAGCAGTACTTCGGCGTGCCTGCTTCTGATGTGACGATCGCGCAGGCTGCGAGCCTCATTGCGATCGTGCAGCAGCCCGGCGCACGCTCCCTTGGCGACCCGGAGAACTACGAGGCCAATCAGGGCCGACGCGACGTCATTCTCGACTCGATGCTCGCCGAAGAATTCATCAGCGCGGCTGAGCACGACGAAGCCATCAACACCCCGGTCGACGACGAGTTTGTGACCCTGACGCCACCGCAGAGCGGTTGCTACGCCGCCAACCCCTACGCAAAGTTCTTCTGTGACTACGTGCTCAAGAGCATCGGTGATTTCGAGACCCTCGGCGACACGGTTGAAGAGCGCGAGGCGGCGTGGAAGCTCGGCGGGTACGACGTCTACACGACGCTCAATCTCTCGCTGCAGCAGGTCACGCAAGACCGACTTTCTCAGGTCGTCCCCTCGAATGACCCGCGCCTCGACATTGGAAGCGTGGCGACATCGATCGAAACCGGAACCGGTCGTGTCGTCACCATGGCCCAGAACAAGATCTTCGATGACCGCAGCGCCGAGTTCGGGGGCGGTCAACCCGGCACGACTGCCGTGAACTACGCGACCGACCGGGAATACGGCGGGTCGAGCGGGTTCCAAGTGGGATCGACCTACAAGATCTTCGCCCTCGTCGAGTGGCTCAACGAGGGCCGTGGGCTCAATGAAGTAGTCGACGCCTCGCGGACCGACTTGAATCAAGCAACGTTCGTCGACACCTGCGAAGACGGCGGCGGCCCGTGGGGCGGCCCGTGGAAGATCAAGAACGACGCAGCCGCAGCTCCTGCGATGAGCGTCTTCAATGCAACGGTGCAGTCGGTCAACACCGCCTTTGCCTCGGTGGCCGAGCAGCTCGACCAGTGCGCCATTCGCGGGGCTGCGGAATCACTCGGCGTGCACCGCGCCGACGGCGGCACCCTGCAGACCAACCCCTCCGCCGTGCTCGGCACCAACGAAATCGCGCCGCTCACGATGGCGAACGCATTCGCGACGATCGCGAACGGCGGCGTCTTCTGCGAACCGATCATCGTCGACCGATTCGTTGACCGTGATGGCAACGACCTCGGAGGCCAAGAAAGTGAGTGCCGCCGAGAGCTCTCCGCGGAGGTAGCCGCTGCGGCTGCAGCCCCGATGCAAGCGGTGTACAACGTCGGAACGGCCACAGCATCGCGCACGGGCGACGGGCTTCCGATCATCGCGAAGACGGGAACCACCGACAGTTCAAACCAGACGTGGGTTGTCGGGTCGAGTACCCGCGTGTCGACCGCCGTGTGGGTGGGCAACGTCGTCGGTCGAGTGCCGATTCGTAGCTACCCGAGTGGTGGCCAGTTGCGTCACCAGATCTTCCGCGTCGCACAAGGAGCCATCAACGCCCAGTACGGCGGTGGATCATTCGGAACCCCTCCTGCTCGCCTCTTGACGGGGTCGGGCGTCACGCTTCCTGATGTCGCCGGCCAAACACTGGAGCAGGCGAAAGCGCTTCTCGAGGGCCTGGGTTTCCGCTTTGCACAGGGCGGACAGGCTGATTCCGACTTGGCAGAGGGCCTTGTGGTCTCGGCATCGCCCGAAGTGGGCACGCTGCTCGCCCGCGGCACGACGGTCACGGTCACTACGAGCCTCGGCAATCTCATCGCATTGCCCGATGTTGTTACCGCCGCGACCGACTACGCAACGGCAGAAAGTACGTTGAACGATGCCGGCTTCGCCATCGTGAACGAAGCGTGCTTCGAGCTGGAACCCGATGCAGACCCATTGCTTGACGGCATCGTCACAGCCCAGAACCCTGCCGCCGGATCGAAGGTAAAGTACGAAACGGCCGTCACGCTGACCGTGTCAAAGTTCGCCTGTTGATGACATCC
The DNA here is from genome assembly GCA_043764515.1 of Microbacterium sp. Taxonomy (GTDB): domain Bacteria; phylum Actinomycetota; class Actinomycetes; order Actinomycetales; family Microbacteriaceae; genus Microcella. Next base: position 1,329 of record JAYUKK010000077.1, on the reverse strand, counting down.
ACACTGCGCACGGCGGCCGTCGCGACCCTCGGGGTTGCGGCGGCCGCCGTCGCGTACGCCGCGGTGATCGAGCGTCGCGCCTACCGCGTGCGTCGCGAGATCGTCCCTGTTCTCTCGCCGGGCGCGGAGCCGATTCGCGTTCTTCACCTGAGTGATCTGCACCTCGCGCCGTGGCAAACCGACAAGATCGCGTGGGTTCGTTCGCTCGCCTCGCTCAAGCCCGACCTGGTCATCAACACGGGTGACAACCTGGGCCACGTCGACGCGCTGCCCGCGCTGACAGAAGCCCTCATGGCCTTCGACGGCGTGCCCGGAGTTTTCGTGCACGGCTCGAACGACTACTTCGCGCCGACGCCCAAGAACCCGCTTCGATACCTCGCCGGCCCCTCGAAAGGCGAGACCGAAACCGCGGTGCGGCTCGACATCGACGCGCTCGAGGCCCTGCTCGGCGAGCGGCTCGGCTGGAACTCGCTCAACAATGCCGTCGCGCAGCTGACCATCAACGGCTCAATTCTCGAGTTCATGGGCACGAACGATGCCCACCGCGGTTGGGACCGCCTTGACCTCCTTCCGGGCCTCGTGGATGCTCTGCGCGAGCTCGACGACGACGACACCGACGACCCTGCCGTGATGATCAGCGTGACGCATGCCCCTTACCAGCGCGTGCTCAACGCTTTCACGACCCAGCGCGCCGACGTGATCTTCGCCGGGCACACGCACGGCGGGCAGGTCTGCCTTCCCGGTTTCGGCGCCATCATCACGAATTGCGACCTTCCGCGCGACCGCGCTCGGGGTCTTTCGGTGTGGCACCACGCGCACGAGGCCTCATACCTCAACGTCTCAGCGGGTCTCGGCACCTCGATCTATGCTCCCGTGCGGTTCGCGTGCCCGCCCGAAGCCGTGCTCGTGACACTCGTGGGCGACGACATCGGCTATTCTTGACGGGTTGCCTCGGTTCGCTCGGGCAGCACCGGGGTATGGCGCAGCTTGGTAGCGCGCGTCGTTCGGGACGACGAGGCCGCAGGTTCAAATCCTGTTACCCCGACCAAAAATTGAGGACTGCCATTGGCGGTCCTCTTTTTTTGTGTGCCTGTGGTCGATCGCCGGTTAGCTGAAGTCAGCGTCAGGGCCGAACGACTCTGCCGCGTCGAGAGGCACCGGTGCGCGCCATCCTGAGGCGAGATTGTCGCCCGACTCGTCGAGATAGCAGGCCGCGCACAGCGACTCGTAGGTCACATCCACGCCATCGATCGCGACTTGGTCGCCATCGAAAACGAAGACACCGTTGATCGAACGACCATTGAAGATCGCCTTGCGGCCGCACCGGCA
>JAYUKK010000076.1:0-4616 GCA_043764515.1 Microbacterium sp. | reverse complement strand
CGACCGCCATGAGTTGTCACGACAAAGCCACTGGGAGCCACGGCATCGCGCGTGACGTCAAGCGACAAGACGCACACTTGCGCGCCGAATCGGTCGGCGATCTCATCGATCAACGCCGGACGCTGGATCGCCGCACTGTTAACCCCGATTTTGTCGGCGCCATGAGCGAGTAGTCGGGCAACATCGTCGACGGTGCGCACGCCTCCCCCCACGGTGAGCGGAATGAAGACCTGCTCAGCGGTCGCCTGCACGAGATCGAACATTGTCTCGCGGTTGTCGACCGTGGCTTTCACGTCGAGGAAGGTGATCTCGTCAGCACCCTGCTCGTAATAGGTGCGCGCAAGCTCGATGGGGTCGCCCGCATCGCGCAGATCGAGGAAGTTCACCCCCTTGACCACCCGGCCCGCGGCAACATCGAGGCAGGGGATCACCCGCACCGAAACGCTCATCAGATGCGCGCTGCGTGAATCGAGCTGACAAGAATGGCCCGAGCGCCGAGTTCGTACAGCTCGTCCATGACGTGGTTGGTTTCGTCCCGCGGCACCATGGCGCGCACGGCAACCCACGAACTGTCGGCCAGCGGTGACACCGTAGGCGACTCGAGCCCCGGCGTGATCGCCTTCGCCCGCTCGAGCAGGTCGAGGGGCAGGTCGTAGTCGATCAGCACATATTGCCGCGCGACGAGGACGCCTTGCAGGCGTCGTTGAAGGGTCGCAATGCCCGCGCGGTCGGGCTGCGCACTGATGAGCACAGCCGTCGATTCGAGAATGATCGGCCCGACGATCTCGAGGCCCTGGGCTCGCAAGGTCGAGCCGGTCTCGACGACGTCGGCGATCGCATCCGCGACCCCGAGTCGATTCGAGACCTCGACCGCACCGTCAAGCTTCACGATGTGAGCGGAGACGCCGTTCTGCGCCAAGAAGTCACCCACGAGCTTCGGATAACTTGTCGCAATGCGCAGGCCCTCAAGATCGCCCAGCGTCGAGACGGTGCCGGGGGGCGCGGCGAAGCGGAAGGTTGAGCCGCCGAAGTCGAGCGGCTGAATTTCGATCGCCGACGACCCCGAATCGAGCAACAGATCACGGCCGGTGATGCCGACGTCGAGCGCACCCGAGCCCACATACGTGGCGATATCCCGGGGCCGGAGGTAAAAGAACTCGACGCCGTTGCGCGGGTCGCTCACCGTCAGGGCGCGCGGATCACGACGACCGGCATAGCCCGCCTCGACGAGCATCTCGACGGCGGTCTCGGAAAGCGACCCCTTGTTGGGTACCGCGATTCTCAGCATGGCGTGGTCTCTTCGTGAGCGGTGCGCCCGCAGTGGGCGGTGGTCGTGGTGGCGGGCCCTAGAGGTGCTTGTAGACGTCGTCGAGAGTGAGGCCCTTCGCGACGAGGAGCACCTGTAGGTGGTACAGCAGCTGCGAGACTTCTTCGGCCGTTGACTCGTCGCTCTCATACTCGGCGGCCATCCAGACCTCCGCAGCCTCTTCAACGATCTTCTTGCCGATCGCGTGGATGCCCGCATCGAGTTGCGCGACCGTGCCCGAACCTTCGGGCCGCAGCCGTGCCTTCTCGCTCAGCTCGTCGAACAGCGCATCGAAAGTCTTCACCGGCCCAGGGTACCGGCCTCGCGCGGGGCGAAGGGTGAGCGGGTCGGGAAACGCCGAGCGGGTTACGAGACGCCGAGCAGGTCGATGACGAAGACGAGCGTCTTGCCCGAGAGACGATGGCCGCCACCGGCAGGCCCGTAGGCGAGGTGGGGCGGGCACACGAGCTGACGACGACCGCCGACCTTCATGCCCGGGATGCCCTTCTGCCAGCCGGCGATGAGGCTGCCGAGCGGGAAGTTGATGGACGACCCGCGGTTCCAGGAGGCGTCGAACTCTTCGCCCGTCTCAAACTCAACGCCGACATAGTGCACGTCGACGGTCGAACCGGGCTGCGCTTCGGCGCCGGTGCCGACGACGAGGTCGGTGATGACGAGGTCAGCGGGCGCGGGGCCGTCGAAGAAATCGATCTCGGGCTTCGTGTTCTGGCTCATGACTCCATCCAACCAGACCTCGGACGACCGTGCGTGCGCCGTTTAGTGCCTGTGCGATTGCGCCGCAGCCCGTAACTCGGCAATCGCCGATTCCACATTCGCGGCGCCATAAACGGCGGAGCCGGCCACGAAGGTGTCGGCGCCCGCTTCGGCAGCGATGCCAATGGTGTCGAGTGCGATGCCGCCGTCGACCTGCAGCCAGACATCGAGACCGTGACGCTGCACGGCCTCGCGCAACGACCGAAGCTTCGGCATCGTCTCAGCCATGAACGACTGACCCCCGAACCCCGGCTCAACCGTCATGACCAACACCTGGTCGAACTCGGGCAACAGCTCGAGGTACGGCTCAATATCCGTTCCCGGCTTGACGGCAAGACCCGCCCGGCTACCACGCGCGCGCAAGGCTCTCGCTGTCTCCACGACATTCACAGCGGCCTCGGCGTGAAACGTCACGGAGAAGGCTCCCAGCTCGGCGTAACCCGGCGCCCAACGGTCGGCATCGCTGATCATAAGGTGCACGTCTAGAGGGATGGGGGTAATCGCCTGCAGCCGGCCGACCATTTGCGACCCGAAAGTCAGGTTCGGCACGAAGTGGTTGTCCATGACGTCAACGTGCACGAGGTCAGCGCTGGCGATGCGCTCGACATCGCGCTGCAGGTTAACGAAGTCAGCCGACAGAATGCTCGGATTGATGCGGACGGTCACGTGGTCAGCGTACTCAGCGCCCGGTCGCGCCCGCTCACCGGCGCGTCAGGAGCTGGATGAACATCGCATCGGATCCGTGCCGGTGCGGCCAGAGTTGCGCGGCTCCGTGCGGGAGGTCGCCGAGGTCGAGCGGGGCACGAGTGAAGCTCGCGAGCACGGCCCGCGCGTCGAGCGGCGCAGCGTGCGCGGGGTTCTCGGTGAGGAGGGCATCCACGATCGCCGTCGTCTCGTCGGGATGCGGCGAGCACGTGACGTAGGCCAGCACTCCCCCCACTTTCAGCGCGGCGAACGCGCTCCGCAGGAGCTGACCTTGTAGCTCCGCAAGCGGCGCGACATCGGCCTCGGTTTTGCGCCATCGCGCCTCGGGACGCCTGCGCAGAGCGCCCAGGCCCGTGCACGGCGCATCCAGCAGAATTCGATCGAATGCGAGAGGCTCGGTGGTTCCGACGTCGCGACCATCGCCGACCCGCACGACAATGCTCGGGTCAACGGCCCGCAGGGCGTTGCGAACGAGTTCTGCCCGCGCGGGCACGATTTCATTCGCGGTGAGTTCGGCTCCCAGCTCATGCGCCTCGGCCGCGAGCAGCGCAGCCTTACCCCCCGGGCCCGCGCAGAGGTCGAGCCACCGTTCCCCCGCGACGACGGGACGAGCCCGCGAGAGCGCGAGCGCCGCCAGTTGAGACCCCTCGTCTTGCACGCGAGCAAGGCCCGACGCGACGTCGGAGTGCGCCGCCGGATCTCCCGCTGCCGAGCGCGCGCCCACGGGCGAGTACCGAGTGCGTTCGCCGAGCGTGTGCGCTTCGCTCAAGCCGGGTAACGCGACGAGCGTCACGCGCGGTGCCACGTTATCGGCGAGAAGTAGCGCTTCGAGTTCGCTCTCACAATTCTCGCGATCAAGTGATGCGCGCAGAACTCGCACGAGCCAGGCGGGGTGGGCGTGCTCAATGCCGGCACGTTCGTCGGCATCGGTTACGCCGTCGAGCAACCGCCGTGTCCACGTGGCGTCGTCGTCGCGGGAGATGGTGCGAAGCACAGCGTTGACGAACCCGGTCGTGCGAGCGGCCCTCGCACGGCGCGTGAGTTCAACAGTCTCGCCGACCGCGGCATGGGCGGGCGTGCTCATGCCCAGCAACTGATGGGCACCCAGTCGCAGAACATCGAGCGCGATGGGATCAATGGCCTCGACGCTGCGCCCCGCGGCGTGGGCGATGACCCGGTCGTAGTGGCCACGGCGACGCAGCGTTCCGTAGGTGAGCTCGGTTGCGAAGGCCGCGTCGGCCCCAACGAGTCGCGCCCGACGCAATCGCGTCGGCAACAGCAGGTTCGCGTACGCGTCGTCGTCAACAACAGCCCGCAGAACGTCAAACGCCACTTGTCGAGGAGTCGCGGTCGTGCGCGCTCGTGCCTTCGACCCTTCCGACTGCGGCGGGCCATTCACGGAGCCGGTCACTGGAACACCGGGAGTCGGTCGGCGGGCAGTCCACGCGCCCAGTCACCGGCAGCCATTGCCTGCTTGCCGGCGGGCTGCACTCGCAGGAGTTCGAGGGGCTGCGTGGCAGTACCGACGAGCACGCGCGCGCCGTCGCGGCGCACGTGTCCTGGGGGAACGAGCGCAGCATCCCGAGCGATGACCGCATCGAGAATCTTGATGACATGACCGTCAGCCTGCGTGAAGGCGCCCGGCTCGGGCGTTACGCCGCGCACTCGGCTGTGCACCGCCTCGGCCGGTTCTGACCAGCGCACGGCGGCATCGGCCCTCTCAAGTTTGGGGGCGAGAGTGACGTCGCCATCTTGGGGGCGCGCGGTCGCGGAGCCGGCCGCGAGCTGGTCGACGACGTCGCGAACGAGGGCGGCACCGGATTCGCTCAAC
>JAYUKK010000075.1:0-4619 GCA_043764515.1 Microbacterium sp. | reverse complement strand
CTCTCGTGCGCGCGACCGGGGTGGACTGGGCTCGCGAACCCGTTCCCGTCACTCCCGCGGCGCACTACGCCATGGGTGGAGCGCTCACTGACATGGATGGCCGCACGACGGTCCCGGGCCTGTTCGCTGTGGGCGAAACCGGGTCGACGGGCGTGCACGGGGCCAACCGCCTCGCCTCGAACTCGCTGCTCGAAGCCCTCGTCGTGGGATGGCGCGCGGGTGACACGGTTGGCGCCGCCGGCTCGGTACCCGCGCTGCCGCTGCCGGCTCCGCATGCTGGGCTCGTCGCATCCGCCGTCGGAGAGCTCGACACCCCCGTGCCCGTCGCCACCGCGATCGCGCCCGACGCCCTCGCAAACGGCAGCACGGCCATGACGGCTGACCGCATCCGTGATCGCGCCTGGCAAGCTCTCGGCCTCGAGCGCACGGGCGACGAAGTGACCGAGCTTGCTCGAGAGCTCGCGGCTGCCCACCCCGCAGACGACGAATCGCGCTCGCTCTTGCCGCTCGCGCGCCTGACGGCAGCAGCCGCGCTCGCGCGCACCGAGTCACGCGGCGCGCACTGGCGCCACGACTTCGTTGAGACCGACCCCGCGCAGCGACTGCGCCGCGTGGTCGTGCGCCCGGGCGGGGCTGCGACCGACTGGAGCCGATCGGCTGATGCGACCCTGGTCGCGCAGGAGGTGCCCGCATGACTCACGATCTGCAGGGGCTCACGCTCGCGGGCGTGGCCGACATCGTCGATCGCGCTCTCGCGGAAGACGCTCCCTGGGGTGATTCGACGAGCGAGGCCGCGATTCCCGCGAACGCCACGGCCACGGCGCGCATCGTGAGCCGCGTCGACGGAACCTTCGCGGGCGGGCTTCCGCTCGAGCTTGCCTTCACGCGCGTCGACCCGGCACTCGTCGTTGTGCGGCACCTCGCCGACGGCGACCCGATGACTCCCGGTACGGTCGTTGCGACGATCACGGGCTCGGCCCGCGGTATCTTGCGCGGTGAGCGCGTTGCTCTCAACCTGTCACAGCGCTTGAGCGGAATCGCCACGCTCACGCGCCAGCACGTCGACGCCGTGGCGGGCACGATCTCCGCCGTCGGCCAGCCCGTGCGGCTCGTCGACACGCGCAAAACCACACCCGGCTTGCGCATGCTCGAGAAGGCTGCCGTGCGCGCGGGCGGGGGTCACAACCACCGCTACTCGCTCAGCGACGCCGTGATGCTGAAAGACAACCACCTCGCCGTGCTGCGGGCTCAAGGCCTCGATCTCACCGAGGCGATTCGCACGGTGCGCGCGCGCATTCCCCACACGATGCACCTCGAGGTCGAGGTCGACGGCCTCGACCAGCTGCCCGCCGTCATCGCCGGCGAGCCCGACACGATCATGCTCGACAACTTCACGCTCGACGACTTGCGCGCTGGCGTGGCCCTCATCGCGGGTCGCGCCGTCGTCGAGGCGAGCGGGGGAGTGCGCCTCGACACCGTGCGCGCCATCGCCGAAACCGGGGTCGACGTCATCTCAGTGGGCGCGCTGACCCACAGCGCGCCGGCTCTCGACCTCGGGCTCGACATCGTGATCGATGGCGCGCTCTAGCGAGCATCCGTGACCCTCATCGATCTTGACCAGGCCGCGACGACGGCCGTGCGTCGTGAGGTGCTCAAGGCGATGTGGCCGTGGCTCACGGGCGAGCACGGCAACCCCTCGTCGACGCACTCCCTCGGCCGCCGAGCCGCCGATGCTCTGACGGATGCTCGCGCGCGCATCGCCCGCCTCGCCGGTGTGCGCCCGGCGCAGGTCGTGTTCACGAGCGGCGGAACCGAGAGTGACAACCTCGCCGTCATCGGCCTCACCCTCGCCGCAATCGCGCGCGGGCGTGACTGTCATGTTCTCGTGAGCGCGATCGAACACGAGGCCGTGCTCGAATCGGCGGCGTACCTCGAACGGTGGCACGGGGTCGAGGTCACGCGCATCCCTGTTGACGCCGAAGGCGTGGTGGATGTCGATGCCGCGATCGCCGCCCTCCGACCCGGCACGGCGCTGGTGAGCGTGCAGGCCGCGAACAACGAGGTGGGCACGCTGCAACCGCTTGCGGCTCTCGCCCGTGCGGCGCACGAGGCCGGAGCGCTGCTGCACACCGATGCCGTGCAGTACGCCGGCTGGTACCCGCTGGCCGAGTTGGCGGCCACCGACGCCATCACGATCTCCGGTCACAAGCTCGGCGGCCCGAAGGGCGTCGGAGCCTTGCTGCTGCCGACAAACGCGGCAATCGAGCCGCTCATCCACGGGGGAGGGCAAGAGCGCGACCGCCGCTCGGGCACAGAGAACGTGGCCGGGGCTGTGGGGCTGGCACTCGCGCTCGAACTCGCGGAGGGGGAGCGCGATGCGCATCCCCTCGCCGCGCTCGAGGCTCGCCGTAATGCGTTCATCACCCAGGTTCTGCAGACCGTGCCTGGCGCCCGCCTCACGGGGCACCGCAAGCGGCGGCTACCATGCCACGCCTCGTTCGTTGTGCCCGGCATCGGCGGTGAACCACTGCTCATCGCTCTTGACGACCGCGGGATTCTCGCCTCGAGCGGCTCAGCGTGCGCCGCCAGCCGCGATGAGCCGTCGCCCGTGCTGCTCGCGATGGGCTACGACGCCGACACGGCCCGCACGGCCGTGCGCTTCAGTTGGGGCGTCTCGACGACGGTCGAACAGCTCGAGCTGGCGGCGCGAGAACTTGACGAATCAGCGGCAGCCCTGCGCGGCCTCGGCTGATCCGCACCTGGGCGCGCGATACTAAAGCCGTGCCGACTTACCGTGACGAAATCGTCGTGCTGCGCACCCACAAGTTGGGCGAAGCAGACCGCATCGTCACGATGCTCAGTCGCAATCACGGCAAGATTCGCGCGGTCGCGAAAGGTGTGCGGCGCACGGCGAGCAAGTTTGGTGCGCGGCTCGAACCCTTCATGGTTGCCGACGTGCAGCTCTACGCCGGCCGCAGCCTCGACATTGTGCAGCAAGCCGAAAGCCTCGGCTCGTATGGCGCCGAGATCTCGAGCGACTACGGCAGCTACACGGCCGCCAACGTCATGGTCGAAACGGCCGACCGCGTCACGGGTGACGATGGCGGGGGCATCCAGCAATACCTGTTGTTGGTCGGCGCGTTGCGGTCGCTCGCGCGCGGAGAGCATCCGCCGGGCCTGACCCTCGACAGCTATCTGCTGCGGTCGCTCTCGATTGCGGGATGGGCGCCGACGTTCGGCGACTGCGCCGTGACCGGCGCGCCCGGCCCCCACACGGCGTTCGTGGTTCAGTTGGGCGGCATGGTCGCCGACGACGTTGCCCCGCCCGGCGCCCCGCGCGTGAGCTCCGAGACGCGCGAGTTGCTTGCCGCCCTGCTCACGGGAGATTGGGAGACCGCGGAGGCCTCGACCGATCGCGCGCGTGCGCAAGCCAACGGCATCGTCGCGGCCTATGCGCAATTTCACCTCGAGCGTGGGCTGCGGTCGTTGCCGCACGTCGATCGCGTCGACGCGCGGTTCGACGCGCGCGAGGCAGAACGTGAAGCTGATCGCGACCTCGCCCACGCCGCCGCGGCGGCTGCCACCACTGAGGAGTCAGCGTGAGCAAAGACGTGCGCAACCCCGAGCCGCTGCGTCCGCTCGACTGGACGGGCGAGCATCCGCCCGAGCTTCGTCGCGAGGTCGTGCCGCAGCACGTCGCGATCGTCATGGATGGCAACGGTCGCTGGGCCAACCGGCAGGGCCTCACGCGCGTTGAGGGGCACCGCGCGGGCGAAGCGAGCCTGCTCGATGTCGTTGCGGGCGCGGTGCAGATCGGCGTCAAGCATCTCAGCGTCTACGCCTTCAGCACCGAGAACTGGAGTAGAAGCCCTGATGAAGTGCGGTTTCTCATGGGCTTCAATCGCGAGGTGCTGCGCCGCCGTCGCGACCAGCTCGACGCGTGGAACGTGCGCATCCGCTGGGCCGGGCGACGCCCGCGGCTGTGGCGCAGCGTCATTAGCGAGCTCGAAGAGGCGCAAGCCCGCACGGCCAGCAATACGGGGCTCACCCTGACGATGTGCGTCAACTACGGCGGACGCGTTGAACTCGTGGATGCCGTGCGCGCCCTCGCCGCCGACGTCAAGGCCGGTCGCGTCGACCCCGCCCGCATCACCGAGCGTTCGATCGCCAAGCACCTCTACGAGCCCGACCAGCCCGACGTCGACCTCTTCGTGCGGTCGAGCGGCGAGCAGCGCACGAGCAACTTCATGCTGTGGCAGAGCGCCTACGCCGAAATGGTGTTTCTCAACACGCTGTGGCCCGACTTTCGCCGGCGGCACCTGTGGGATGCGATCCAAGACTTTGCGAGCCGCGACCGCCGCTTCGGCGGGGCGGTGGATGCTCCCTCCGCCTAGCCCGGTGGCGCGTGGCTTCACCACGACCGATCACTAGACTTCTCGGCATTGCGTAACTCGGCGCCGGGCATCCAGCTCGGCCAGAACAGGAGAACCCCTCGTGGCAGCCCCCTCTCGGCTCGACAACGTCATCGCGCTCGCGAAGCGGCGCGGCTTCGTCTTTCAGGCCGGTGAGATCTACGGCGGTTCGCGCTCAGCCTGGGACTACGGGCCCCTCGGCGTCGA